>JANLUE010001479.1:0-8666 GCA_031363325.1 Gemmataceae bacterium | reverse complement strand
TTGAAGAGTCAGGAAGGCACCGGCCTCACCGAACGCCGCCTTCAACCCTTCGCTGTCCTGCTCGGCCAGGGCGTTCACCGAGAACGTTTCGTACTCGACCACCGGCAAGCCGAGGAACAACGGCTTGGGCGGCTCCTTGATCCAGAACACGAGCCCGATCGCCGCCCCGCCCGCGATGAGGAGCGGAAGCAAGGCGAGTAGGAGCTTCGACTTCTTGCCGGACTTGGCGGGCGCGCCGGGTCGCCCCGGCCGTGCCCCTGCGGCTCGATGCTTCCAGTCGTCGCGCGGCGTGCGCCGATCCATGAGAGAGGCCCTGGTGTGGTTGTGGGACAGGTTTCCAACCTGTCGGAACCCGTGGAACAGGTTTCCAACCTATTCGTCACAGGTTGAAAACCTGTGCCACGTGTCTTGTGGGATCGGCTTCCAACCTGTTCGTCACAGGTTGAAAACCTGTGCCACGACGGCATTCAATTCCCGCCCTTGGCCGCTTCTTCCGGAAGCAGGTTGCCAGTGTCGTTGATCGTCGGCTTCTCCTTGACGCCGACTTCGATCTTCACGCCCTCGGCGCGGACGCGTTCGATCGACCGCAACTCGATCGCCAGCGTCCGGAACCGATCCCGGGCGATGGGCCCGAATCGGACCGTGTATTCGTTCGCGTTGCCAAAGAACACGTGATGCTCGCCCAGAGTGAACCGTTGGTTCAAATCCCCGAGCGAGAGCCGGGCCACGACCGGCTTGTTGGCCGTGTGCGTGAGCCGCAGGCTCAGGTAGCCTTCGTTCTCGCTGACTTCGGTCACTTTCACTTCGCTGCCGTCGACCTGGACGACGCGCGGCTCGCGGGTTCGATCCAGGCCCTGGACCTCGGCGTAACGAAGCACCGTCGGAGCCCGTTCTTCTTTCTCGAGCCAGTAGCCGGTCACGACCGGTCGCTCGGCGTCGAGGGACGACTTCGTCCAGTCGATCGAGGTCAATTGCCAGGCCGGGGCCCAGCGGTTGTGCAGGTTCTCGACTCGGAGCCGAGCCAGCTTGCCGCCGGCACCCCGCGCCACGTCGAACCAGGCGAATCGGGGATACTGGCGGTACAACTGATCCACGGGGCCGAGCTTCTTCTCCAGCGTGGCCGTCAGTTCAAGATCGAAGCCCTGGCCGTTCGATCTGAGCAGTTTCCGGGGGACGGCCATGTGAACCAACTTGTCCGGATCATACCCTCGATCCATTCGCTCCCACTGTTCCGGCGAACGGACTTTGGCCCACTCGGGCAGAGTGAGGGCCAGGCCCTTTGGTCCGGATTCGACCGACAACAACATTCGTTCCCCGGGCGCGAGCTGTATCGATTGCCGGACCTGGCGCAGGAACAACGGGTACACCGAATCGCCCCCCTCGAGCGGCGGATTCAGCCACGTCCAGCCCTTATCTTCCTGGGGGACGGAGACGGCCAATCGATCGACCGAATTCGCGTCCCGGCGAATGCGAATCGCCGGCAACATGGCCTGGAGCAGGAAGTTGTCGAGGTGGTCCGAGGTTTCCAGGCGATCCTGCACCACGTTGCCCGTGCGGCGCGGCCAGATGATGCCGGGGGTTTTGTCGCCGTCGAAGTTGCGTTGATCTTCGACCGCGCCGAACTGGGTTCGGGCCTGCACTTTTTCTTCGTCGGTGATGCCGAACAACACCAGGTGTAGCGAAACATCGATGTTTCGTTCGCGGAGGGCCTTCACAACCTTCTCGCCCGGCTGCGTGGTGATCTTGTTTTTGGTCGGATCCTCGTCGCCCCAGTATTCGGCTCCGTCCGTCACGACGATCAAACTGCGATGGCCGATGGCCGACGGGTCGAACACGTCGCGTGACTTCAAGGCCGCGACGATCGAGTCCGCGATGGGTGTGCCGTTGCTATCCTCGGGGCCGTTCTTGCGAATCCGATCGCAAACCTTCTGTGCCTCGCCCGCCCGCCATCGCGTCGGTTCCAGCAGCCGCTTCAAACCTTCCGCCGAGCCGGCAAACAAATGGACGCTGACCAGCGTCTCGGCGGGCAATTTATCCAACACTCTCTCGAGGCCATTCACGGCTTCCTTGAAGCGCGTGCTCGGCTTGCCGTCGGCCCCCTTCACGGGAGTGCCCATACTGCCGCTCACGTCGAACAATACGGCGACGGAGCCGTTGCTCACGGCCGCCCCACCGCGAACGGCGAACGAAGCGGGCCCGGTCGGCGGGGTGTAGATCCACTCGTAGGTTGGAATGCCGGCGTAGAGTGCGTCAACGGTCCGACGAACCACGCGGCCGCGGTACAGGAGTTCCATCGCCACCTGGCCCTTGTCGCCGTCCGAGGCCTTGGCGACTTCGAGTTCAACACGGCCATCTTGCCCCGCTCCACCCGGTAGAACGAACCCCTCGACCGGGCGATACTGTCCAAGCGGCATCGACTTTGGCTTGACGGGCGGCGTGCTGGCGGCCGCGCGAATCGCCGGGTAGCCCGTGGCCGCGCCGGTCGCCACGATTCGATAGCCGAACCGTTCTTCGGTGCGGTTGGTGATCGGGATCGCGTTTGGCGTCGTCAGGTCGAAGCGCGGGTCGGCGAGTGGCCGGGCCGCTTCAATGTGCTTGCGGCGTCGCGTCTTCTCGGTCGGCGGCGTGCCCGTCTCGCCATCGAACAGGATCGTGTCGGCGGCGGCGAGATACGCTTCGGCGGACTCCTTGCCGTAGCCGTCCTTCGCCAGTTCGTCGAAGCTCCACCAGCCATCCACGGCCGAACGCTTGGCGAGTTCGATCAGCAGCTTGTGCGTCCGGAAGCGGCGATCGAGGGCGGCCGGGTTCGGCCCGGTCAGGTTGGTCGCGCCATCGACCACGCGGGCTAATCGGGCGGCCTTCGCAAGCTGGAACTGGGCGGTGTCGTCCTTGTCGAGTCGGCCCTTGTCGGCGAACGCGGCCGACGCCTTGGCGATCCCGGTAAACGCCATGCCCAGGCTCTCGCCCGCTTCGGAGATCGAGTCCCACGCGGCGACGCCGAGGCTCGGTTCCTTGACGCGCTTCTGGATCGCCGCCCAGCCGAGCGGCATCTGGTCCAGGTCACTCACCGATTGTTCGCCAAGTACCGCGAGGGCCATTCGACCCTGCCGTTGGGCCATCTCGAGCGGCGAGGCCTGTTCGGCCGTCGTCTGGTTCTGATCCGCCGACTCAAGCTTGCGCGAGATGTTCTGAATCTTGTCGAGCAACGTTTTTCGCAAGCCGACATCAATGAATGGTACGTTCAGCGCCGCGTCGAGCGCGTGCCAGTTCGAGGGAACCTGATCGCCCGGCAGAGCGGCCACGAGCACCTTGAACTCGTTCACGAGCTGGGCATACTCGCCCGGTTGCGATTCGGTCCCGGCGAGCGCCAACACCAAGCGCCGAACCTCGACGAGATTGTCGGCCTTCGGATTTTCCAGAATCCACGCCAGCTTGTGGATCGATTCGCCAATGCGTTCGATCCGTTCGAGGGCCGGGGCGGCTTCCGCCGTCTTGAGTCGCCGGGCGGCGGCCCAACGAGCGTAGTACGGCAAGCGCGATTCAATTTCGTCGCGCAACCGATACGCCGCTCCAAGCTCCGCCGCGTCCTTGCGCAAATCGTCGTACGCCTTGCGGGCCGCTTCGAGTTCCTTGCGCGCCGGACCGGCAGATTCGGGCGTGCCGGCGAACGCGAGGTCGGTCCCGTCGCGGCGACGCTTGTCGGCCGCCTGCATCTGGGTTCCGAACCACGGGAACACTTGCTCGGCGTAGGGGTATTGTTCGCCGGCCTGCGAGTACCACGCCGTCAACTCGGCTTCGACCTGCACCTCGATCGCGAGCCGAACGAGATCGACATCGCGATCGGCGGCCCCGTGTTTGGCGAGCATCCGCAACACATGCGTTTCGATTGGCCGGGGCTGGGCGGCGTCCATGTGGACGAGCAAGTCGCTCGCCTTCTGCAAGTTCGCTTTGCTGGCGACATCGCGAATTTGACGGGCCTTTGTGGTCAGCAGTTGAATGATCGCGTCGGCACCGGCGAGCCGCTTGTCCGGATCGGAGCCGGCGAAATCGGTCCACGCTTGATTTCGCTTTTCGTCCGGCTGATCCCAGATGCGATTGGTGAAGTCGTCAACGACGATCGGCGAGCGCGTGTACCCCAGGGCCCGCGCGGCCGGCAGCGAATACGGCACGCATTCCGGCTTGCGCTTCCACAATGGCTCGCCAAACACTCCGGACAAAGAAGTAAGTCGTTCGCTCACTTCCTTCGGCACCTCGCCCGTCGCCCGGGCCGTCACCTCGGCCCGAAGGAGCAAGTCGAGATACTGGCGCCAGGCGTGCGGGTTCTTGGTTTCCGGGCGGGGATGGCGCTTCGATAGTTCCTCGAACCGTGCCCACAGTTCCTCGACGGCGTTCGGCAGCGACTTCTCGCCCGGCGGGTTGCCGATCTTGTGGCCGTTCTGCGGGACCGTGGCGAGCACGATCTTCGTTGCCCGCGTGTCGCCATCCCGATTCGGGTCGCCGTCTTTCGTCGGCAACAGGAATGGGGTCTGAATCGCATCGCGGTTCGCTTTCGTCCACTTGGGAACTTTGTCGTACAGGTAAGCGAACAGCTTCTGAACCGTGAGTCGTTCATTTGGCTGGGCGTCCGCCCCTTTCAAGCCTTCGCGCAAGAAGAACCCGAATGCCGTGTCCTGGCGAACTTCGGAGACCCACGACCGTTGGTCCTCGTCGGCCGAGCAGATCACCACGAGGTTCGGCACTTGCTTGACCGCGTCGTCGAGCAAGCGCAGACGCCGGGCGAAGTCGTTGTGCAATTGCCCGCGCGCCCAGGCCGCCGGCTCGAGTGCCGCGTCCAGGATCAACACCTTCGACCGACTCGCGTCGAGCTTGGCCAGTTCGTTGATGATGGCCTTCACCGAAAGCCGATGCGTCGCGTCGGCCGCGTCGGCCGTCGGCGGCACGAACCACAGGAAGGCGTCCGTCTTGTCGGCCGCGCCCGGCATGGCGAAGTGCAATACGACCGCCTTGCTCGAGTTCGGGTCGATCAGCGGTTTTCCGTTCGGATCTTCGTTCCACTTGCCGACCGGTGGGGCGGCCTCGGGATCGGCGAGGTTCTTTGGACCATCGCGACCCTCGCGGAACGCGCGGGCGAAGTCGCCGGCCGCGCGGGCGGCCGGGTTGTATGGTACAATATTAGAGGTCGGTGTACACGGCGCCAGGACAATCAGCCCCGGCTGCTTGAAGGGACTGATCAGCAAGATGACCCCGACAACCGCCCCGATGAGGAGCCCGCCGCACAGGGCCGCCATGACGAGCCGACGACGATAGCGCGCCCGCGGATCGACGGGTCCACGCGTGGACGCGGCTGGCCGACCCGGCTGCCAGGCTTTGCGCGAAGTGGCCGGCCGGTTCGGCGTGCCGTTGGGCTTGGGTGGCTGCCCGCTCGGGTTCTTCCACGAAGGGCCGGTCGCATCGGGCATGGCGAACTCCTGGAGCCGGGCAAGGTCACTTTATCAACCGGCCCGCCCCCGCGCGCAGGCCCGCTACAGGGGTAATGCGTTTTCCGGGGCGATCGGCACACGAATTTTGGAAATGGGCGGCCGGTCGCCGCGAGCGGAAGGCTGAGTCGAGCGCGTCCCGCGAAAAGGTGAGGTCACTTTCGCAGGAGCCGTTCGACCTCGGCGCGGAAGACATCGGACTCGTGCCAGGTCTCCCAGTCCATGGTGTTGTGCCGCGGGTCGTCGATCGGCTTGATCGCCTCGCCGAGCGCCGCCCAGCCGTTGACGGCACACTTCGTGATCACCTCGGCCGCCCGAATCGGCTCCCTCGGCCGATCGAGCCAACCGGCCGCGACCCGATAGAACCGCTCCCCCTCGGCCCGGTTGCCCATCGCCAGGTACGCCCTGGCGATGAGCAACTCCTCGACCGGCGGCACATTCGGCCAGCGTGTGCACATGACTGCGAACAGCAGTGGAATTGCCTTTGCGGGCTGGCCGTCGCGGATCAGTTCCTGCGCGACGAGCCGCTGAGCCAGGCGGTCGCCGGCCGCGGCGTGGGCATGGAGGATGTGGCGGTCGTACTGAGTCGCGGCGAGGGCGGGTGTGTGGAAGTACGCGCGAGCGGCGAGACAGGGGTCAGGGTTAACCAATTTGCGCCGGGCGTAGCGGCTGAGAGTGCGGTGCTCGGGCATCGAGAGGATGCGGTCAAGGTAGAAGCGGGCGGCGAAGGGGTCAGAGTACGCCATTGCACCTTCAAGTTGACTCACTAACTGCCTATGCATTCCTGCGAATACTTCGCGTCTCGATCTATGTGTGCCCAGTGTTGTCCATCGCGAAGGTCCATGTTCCGTCCAAATCCAAGGAGCGCCGCGGCTCAATATCGCGTTCGATTCCTTGCTCTTTCCCTCAGCAGCCAGTTTATTCATCTCAACTAATTCCGAAAATCTCGGAATTGCCGCACGAACCAACTGTCTGTGAATTCCTCCAGGCATGATAGGCCAATTCAGGCCGACTCCTCCAAATGAATTTGGAAGCCTATCGGCTTGATAAAGCGACATCAGCTTGTCGCCACGTGTCGAACTCCAAACTGTAACCGTATGGTTGGCTCCTCCAGTAACAATGTATTCGGCATCCCCGCTAAAATGGAATGAACGAATTGGGCCTTCAGTTCGCGCAATCGAGAATTGAGTTGTGCTATCATTAATCCTCACAACGCGAGCACCTTCGGCTTCTCCAACCATGAGTAGCTGCCGGTCCGGACTTTGACACATACCCAGAATCGCTGTACTGCTGGTCATGAGCTTTCGTGACTCTCCCGACTTCGTGTTCCATATTCTTACTGTGCGATCGAGGCTACAGCTCATTAGTCCATCGCCGCCTCCGCCGAACGTTACTCCCGTCACCCAGTCAGTGTGACCTTCGAGTGTAGACTCGATCACACCATCGATCAGTCTGTGCAAGCAGATCAGACCGTCGCAAGCTCCAATTGCAATACGATTACTTTCGGTTTGAATTGACATTGAACTGATTGCGACAGTACGAGGCTCCAACAACGCATGTAATTCAGCCGATTCAGCATCCCAAACTCGTGACTCGCCATCGGTGCAACCCGAAGCAATTAGCTTTCCGTCGGCACTCACAACAACGCATGTAATGGTACCAGTATGTCCCGCGAGCGTATGCTCAATGAGGCCTGTACTCACATTCCAGATTCGAACCATCTTGTCGGCGCATCCAGTAATAAGTCTGGTGCCGTCCGGTGAAAATGCCACGCATGAGACCCAATTCGTGTGCTTTAGAGTTCGGGTGTTCTTATTGCTTGTTAAACTCAGAATGGATACGGAGCGGTCGTCTCCTGCCGCTGCAATTTTACTGCAGTCAGGGCTGAATGCAACGCATCGGGTCAGGGCAGCGGTGGCGCGCATGTGCAGCAGTTCATCAACTCGCGGTGAAATGGACTTCCACATCCGATCTAACTGATCCTTGGGGACCTGCACGAGACAAAGTCGAGCAAGAAGTAGATCATCAGCCTCATACGACATACCGGCCAGCGCCATACTGCTGATTCCAACCTCAGCCCTCAGTTCGTTGAGGCGGTCATCGGACTCCTTAAGCGCTTCCTGCAAACGCTTGCCGTATTCCCGTTCTCGTTGAGCGGCGTTTTGAGCTTGACCGATGTGGTAGTCGACATGTACACCTCTTTCCTGAGCGATTTCCTGAAGTGCTTTTGCCTCCCGATACTTCCACCAACTCACCCCTGTCCCAGCCGCCAGCGCCAACACCACCGCAACTGTTGCCCCAGTCACCACCGGGTTCCTTCGCACCCACTTAACGGCACGCTCGATCGCCCCCACGGGTCGCGCCCGGATCGTTCGCCCGTCCAGATACCTTCGCAAGTCTTCCGCGAGTTCGTTCGCGGTCGCGTACCGCTTCGCGGGTTCTTTCTGCAAGCATTTTAACGCGATCGTGCTCAGGTCCTTCGGCAGGGACGGCACCAACTGCGTGGGCGCAATCGGTTCGTCGTCGATGACCTGGCGGATCGTGTCGGCCGCGTTGGCGCCGAGGAAGGGTGGGCGGCCGGTCACGAGTCGATAGAGGATCGCGCCGAGGGCGTAGACATCGGCGGCGGGGCCGATTTGTTTCACGTCGCCGCGGGCTTGCTCCGGGGCCATATAGCTCGGCGTGCCCATGACCGCGCCGGTGTTCGTCAGGCCGGTCCCGGCTTCGCCGGAATCATCGAAGCGCTTGGCCAGGCCGAAGTCGGTGATCTTCAAACTGCCGTCTGCCGAGTAAAGGACGTTGTCGGGCTTCAGGTCGCGGTGCAGGATGTTTCTCGAATGGGCGGCCGCCACGCCGAGGGCCAGGCGCTCGACCACTTCCGCCGCGTCCCGAGCCGCGAGCGGGTTGTCGCGGACGCGGTCGCTCAGCGAGCCGCCGGGGCAATACTCCATCACGAAGTACGGCAAACCCTGATACTGGCCGCGATCGAAGACCTGCACGACGTGCGGATGCTGCAACGCGGCTAGTGCTTCGGCTTCGGCGAGAAAGCGCACGAGGGCGTTCGGCCCCGCGACCGAGCCGCCGAGCACCATCTTGATGGCGACTTCGCGGTTCAGTTTCAGATCGCGCGCGTGATAGACGACCCCCATTCCGCCCCGACCCAGCTCACTCAACAACAGGTAGCCGGGC
>JANLUE010001448.1:0-19508 GCA_031363325.1 Gemmataceae bacterium | reverse complement strand
TGAGGCGAATCGGGTCGTCGCGGGGCTGGTTTCGGCGTGCCGAACCGGCCCCGTGGCGTTGACTTGCTACTTGCTCGTCAAGTGGTCACGACTACGTTGAAAGGAATTCGCTTGACCGCGGGCTGGCCAAGATGCATCTCGTCTATTTCGACGAATCCGGTAACACCGGACTCGACTTCGACAATTCGGAACAGCCTGTCTTCTACCTCGGCGCATTGATCGTGCCCGTATCGACTTGGCAAGCGCTCGAGCGCGATCTCGTCACGTCACTGGCCGCTCATCTTCCCGAATTGGCCAGCGCCGATGAAGAAGTACATGCGACCGACATTCGGAACGGCTCCAAAGCGTGCAAGGGGATCAAGCTCGAACGACGCCTCGCACTTCGGGACGACTGGCTGGCCATTGCGACACGACATCAACTCAAGTTTGCTGGGCAGAGCGTTCTCAAGAGGGCGTTCAAGTCGTGGCTTCCACGGGAATGGGGGCACGGAATCAAGGTTCATCCGCAAATCGCCGCGTTTCCAATGCTCGCTTCATGCATCAACACATACTTGTGCGAAATTGCTTCGCTCGGGTTGTTCATCTCCGATGAAAATGAACAAGTCACTCGGGACATCGAGAAGTCCTTGAAGACTTTGCGACTCGCGGACGGCCCCTTGCGACTCTCGCAAGTCGTCGAAAAGGGGTTCTTCATCGACTCGAAGAAGAGTCGCGTTTTGCAACTCTGCGACCTTTGCACGTTGTATGCGCGAAAGAATTCCGAGAATGAGTATGCCGAAGTGGAAGCGAAGCCAAACGATGCGAACGGGATTTCCGCCGTTCAAGCACTGACCATCACGAGCGATCGGAAAAAGGAAGCAGTGCTTGCGTGGTTGAAAGAACAACATGCTGAAAAAAAGTAGCGGCCGGGGGCCAAAGCCCTGGGTCGTCCGAGAACGGCCCAACCGGTCGCTTGTGAAATGATAACAGTCGAACCAATTAGTTCAAGGCCAAAACGATTCATCAGTCACCCGATTGGCACCCCATGCGCCAGCTCCTTCTCGCCTGCCTTCTCGCGGTCCCGGCATTCGCCGAGGACAAGCCGCTCGCACGCATCGCCTTCGCGTCGTGTGCCGATCAGGAACGGCCGTTGCCGATCTTCGACAAGATCGCGGCGCTCAAGCCCGACCTGTACCTCGCGATGGGGGACAACATTTATGCCGACGTGAAGCCCGAGAAGGGCCTCGACGAAATGGCGTCGCTCAAGGTCAAGTATCAAAAGCTCGCGGCCTTGCCCGGCTGGCAAGCGATTCGGAAGACGTGCCCCGTCCTCGCGACCTGGGACGATCACGACTACGGCAAAAACGATATCGGCGTCGAGTTTGCTCATAAAGACGAATCGCAAACGATCTTTCTCGACTTCTTCGAGGTGCCGAAGGACTCGCCGCGGCGGACGCGCAAGGGCGTCTACGATGCCCATCTCTTCGGACCGCCCGGTCAACGCGTGCAGATCATCCTGCTCGAAACGCGTTACTTCCGCAGCAAATTGAAGAAAGCCGACAAGGTTATCCCCGGCACGCGGATTCGGCCGTATGTGCCGAACACCGACGCGACAGCGACGATGCTCGGCGACGAACAGTGGGCCTGGCTCGGCGAGCAACTTCGCCTGCCGGCCGACCTGCGCCTGATCGTTTCGAGCGTGCAACTTGTCGCCGACGAACACCCCCACGAGAAGTGGGCGAACATGCCGGCCGAACGCGAGGAGTTCTACAAGTTGATCCGCGACTCAAAGGCGAATGGGGTCGTGATCCTCAGCGGCGATCGGCACCTGGCCGAGATCTCGCTCGATCGCAAGGCCGTCGGCTATCCGTTATTCGACATCACTTCGAGCGGGCTGAACCAGGCCACGAAGGAATGGCGAGCCCCGGAACCGAATAGTCATCGCGTCGCGTCAATGGCCCACGGGGACAACTTCGGCATGCTCATGATCGACTGGCTGGCCACAGGCGGACCGAGGATTTCGCTCCAGGTCCGCGATGTGGACGGCGAGATCGCCATCAAAGAAACGGTCCCACTCGCACTCTTGAAGCCCGGCGCGATCTCGGAACTCCCGCACGTACCCGCCGAGGGGGCGATCTCGCCACGCGACGCGCTCCGCAAGGTCGGCGAGAAAGTCGTCGTCGAGATGAAGGTTCAGGCGACCGGCCAACCGAAGACGGGCCGACGTTTGTTCTTGAACTCGGAGAAAGACTTCCGGAGCGAATCGAACCTGACCGTCGTTCTGAATGCCGGCGTCCTGAAAGGCAAATGGGAGAAGGCGACCGGCGAGACGTTCAAGGACAAGATCATCCGTGTGTCCGGAACCGTCTCGGAATTCAAAGGCTCGCCACAGATCCTGGTGGACGACGAGAAACAGTTGGAAGTGATCGAGTAGGTCCGTCGCCTCAATACAAGTTGTTCGCGTAGGCCCCGTCGAGCAATGCTTGAATCTTGGCCACGTCGAACTCGGGCATTTGGATGTGATCGTTGAACATCTCGGCGGCGCAGGGAAGTTGGCTGAGATCGGGCCGCTCGTGTTCGCTCCACAGCTTCGAGCGCACGAGCGCCTTGGCGCACTGCAGGAAGCACTCTTCGACCGAGACGGCCACCGCCAGGAGAGGCCGTTTGCCGGCCACACTGAGCGGCGTGAGCCATGCTTCGTCTCGAACGAGCGTGGCCCGGCCATTCACCCGTAGCGTCTCACCCACTCCAGGCACCAGGAAGAGCAATCCAATTGTGCCCGTCTCGAGGATATTGCGCAGCGAGTCGACCCGCCGGTTGCCGGGCCGATCCGGAATGAGCAACGTGTGTTCGTCGAGGACGTGGACGAACCCCGGTGCGTCGCCCCGCGGCGATGCGTCGCAGCGACCGTTACTGGAATGTGTGGCGATCACGACGAACGGCGCATGGGCGATGAAGCGACGCATGTGTTCGTCGAGCGCGGTGCGTTCTTTCTTGAGCGAGAACGCCGACGGCGAGCCAACGAGGGAGGTCAGGTCCTCGACGGAGCGGATCGGTTGAGCGAAGCGATCGAGCGACATGCGAAGTGCTTTGGAAAGAGAGTCGGGGCAGCCGGATTTGAACCGACGACGTCCTGGTCCCAAACCAGGTGCTCTACCGGACTGAGCTATGCCCCGAGGGCGTCATCATACGGGACAAGGGGCGGTTTGGGGAGGTTCGCCGATTCGCCACACTTTGTCCGCCGACGCGGAATGCGTTTGATCCGACCGGCCTCGGGAGCTATCCTCTGTTCCATCCCCGAGTTCCGGAGTCCGCGCGACATGGCGACCAAGAAGAGTGGCAAGGCCGTCGGAAAGAAGAAGCCGGCCCCAGCCAGCAAGCCAGCGACCCCAGCCAGCAAGCCAGCGACCCCAGTCAGCAAGCCCACGAAGCCCGTCGCCAAGGGGTACACGTCGGCCGCCTGGGAGCGGGTCTACCTGATGTCGCTCGAACTGGAAGCCCTCGCCAGGGAACTCGGGATCACGGCCGAAAACCACGCCGAAGAAGGCTTCGACCTGACCGACGCGGCGAAAGAAGTTGGCCGACTCGCCCGGAACCACGACCGCAACGCGAACCCGGCCACCCGGTCGGCCGACCAGGAACGCGACGACTGGGTCGCCCTCGGTGGGCTCGGGGCCGACCTCGGCAACATGGCGGACGACGAACCCAACCTTGCCGCCGCTGACGGCACGCGGGCCATCGCGTACGAATTGTGTTACTTGACGTGCGACTATTTGTTTTAGGCGATTCTCGAAGATCAATCGTCGTCCAGCATCCACTTGAGACCGGGAATTCCCGAGTGGATGGCCCGCTCTCCTTTGTCCGATATTTTCGATGATTTCGCGCGGAAGGAACGCAACTCGTTAAGTTGAAGTATGTCCGGCACGGCGGCATCGGAAACCTCCGTACGAGAAATCGTAAGCCTTTCCAATCTTGGCACCCACTTCAGCTCTTTCATGCCCGCATCGGTCACAGCCGCGCCGACAATCCTAAGTGATGTGAGATTTGGCACCCAGCGAAGTTCCTTGATCCCCAGGTCGGTAACGTTGGTATTGAACAATTCGAGTTCGCGCAGATTGGGAAGACTTCGAAGCACAACGAGCCCCGCATTTGTGATCGATAAATCCCTGAGCTTTAGTTCGGTGATTTCCTCGAGCGACTTGGGGCGCGAGTTCTTGAGGCCGTGAGCGATCGGAGACTCAATGAACAAATCCAACGGATCGGGCCGAATGCCACTGGTGGCTCGATCGGCTTCGAGACAATGCAACACTGCGGCATCCCGGCTCGAGATCAAAATTTGATCGGTGATGGTTCTAAATCGCAAGACTTGGAGCCTTTTCAACTCTTTCAGGTTGACAAGACCGGGGCCGACAACGCGTGTGTCGGCGAGGTCCAAGCCTTCGAGTTCGGACAGCGGCTTCAACGCCTTCAAGCCAGAATCTGTCACTCGAGTGTTGTTCAGTTGAAGCGACTGCAACTTCGAAAGTCCGGCGACATGTTCGAGGCCGGCATCGGAGATCGCGGTGTCGGAGAGATCCAATTCCTTCAGGCCAAGGTGACCTTGCAGCGCTGCCAACCCGGAGTCGGTGATTGACGACTTCGCGAGATCGAGAATCGTGTAGTCGAGATAGCCGGCCAGCTCCTTCAGCCCCGCGTCAGTGACGCGTCGATCGGAGAGGTCAATTCTTCGTGCGGTCAAAGCCTCTTTCGAATTGTCATCTTGATCGGAGTCGCGATATCGGGCCACATTCAGTAGATGAAGTGTTCCCAATTCTCGCAGCCGCTTGAGCGTCGCGTCGGTCTTGGGCAGTTCTAGCCCTCTAACGATGACATCGGGGCGATTCTTAAACACCACCAGGTCGTCCAATTCGATCGCGACACGTTCCAGGTCAATTTCGCGAACACTCTTCATATTCAACAGATGGGCCACACCTCGTTTCGTGATTTTTGTCCCGGCGAGGTTGACCGTGTCCAGTTTTGATTGTGTGGTCAAAAAGCGCAAGCCATCGTCCGTAACGGCACTGCCCGAGAGATTCAATGATTCGAGTTGATCGCTCGACGCGAACTCCGCCGGCTTCTCCAAGCGATAGAGCCCCGACTCGACATACGCCCGCAACCCCTCATCCGTCATGCCGGCGGGATTGATGTCCAAGGTCCGCAAGGAAGTCAGCGTCTTGATCGCCGCCACGACTTCGGGCGTGATTGGCAGTTCGGGCAGGACGAGCATCTCAACCTCAGCCGCCGTCTTCACGCGGCGGCCATCGGATGTCACGGCCATCTCATAGAGATGCGCCTTCGATGTCGCGGCTAATCCCATGAACCATGCACCCTTCGGACCGGACTTTGGCAATTCGATGGTCTCCAGTCGCACCAACCCTTTCAGATGAATCAACCCCTTCGTTGTGATCGCCGTGTCGCTGACGTCGAGCGTCTTCAGGCCCGTCAGGCCGGCGATATGTTTGAGGCCGGCATCCGTGATGAGGGTCTCGCGGAGAACGAGCGTCTCCAGGTGCGGGAACTGTTCGACAACTGCGAGGCCGGCGTCGCCAATCGAACACATGCGTAGGTCGAGCGTGCGCAACTTCTTGAAACGCCCGATTCGTCGTAGGCCAACATCCGTCACGCTCGTTCCGACGAGATAAAGGGCCGTCAAGTCGGGGAATGGTTCCAGTAGCGCGAGGTCATCGTCGGAAATCTGCGCGTTGCTCAGTCGAACCGCGACGACCGGCCGGCCGGGAGCGATTTCGTCGCGAGTCACTTTGCCACGTTTGTCGAGGACGGCTTGCACGACTGGGTCTTCCGGAACCGGGCTCGGTTGCCCCAATCGACGGACGACCAGGAACACGCCGACAGCCGCGACGGCAAAGACACAGATCAAGACGAGTTTTCGAGTCGACATGCCCAGGCCCCGGAGTGGGTCGGAGAGGTAGTGTGAGAATAGCCATCTCATCGGCCGGCCGCAATCGTCAATTCCGGGCCGCTTCCAAAAGCAACTCGGCCGCTCGGTCGACTTCGTCTTCCGTCGTGAACCGGCCCACCGTTAGGCGAACCGCCCCTTGGCCAACGTCCGGCGGGATACCCATCGCGCGCAGCACGGGCGACAGCGTGATCCGGCCTTCGTGGCAGGCCGAGCCCGTTGACGCGGCGATCCCGAGGGCCTTCGCCAATAGTTCCGAGCCAATGTGGCCGATAAGGCTCACGTTCAATGTGTTAGGCAGGCGAAGCTCGGGGTGGCCATTCAGGACGACTGATTCACGGAGGCGATCGTGCAAGCGGTCGCGAAGCGACCGCAGTCGTTCGGTCGCGACTGGGAGCGAGCGACTGGCCAGTTCGGCCGCGACGCCCAGGCCGACGATGTACGGCACATTCTCCGTTCCCGCGCGGCGACCGCCTTCGTGGCTCGCGCCGTGAATGAGCGGTTCGAGCGACACGCCGCGACGAACGTACAACGCGCCGATGCCCTTCGGCGCGTAAAGTTTGTGCCCAGCCAGCGTGAGTAGGTCCACGCCGAGTTCGCGGACGTTCACGCTCACCTTGCCGAGCGATTGGGCCGCGTCGGTGTGGAGCAATACGCCGTGCTCGCGACAGATGGCGGCCACGTCGCGGATCGGCATCAGCGTGCCGACCTCGTTGTTGGAATGCATCAACGAGACGAGCTTTGTCCGAGGCGTGATGGCTCGACGCACGTCGTCCGGATCGAAGAGGCCGAATCGATCGACCGTGATCACCGTGACCGTAGCCCCTTGTCGACGCAGATACTCGACCGGTTGACTTGTGGCCGGATGTTCGATGGCCGACAGGATCACGTGGTCCGAGTTCGACAGAACGCCTTTGATCGCCAGGTTGCTCGCTTCGGAGCCGCCGCCGGTGAAGACAATTTCATCCGGCTCGGCGCCAAGGAGTTCCGCAACTTGACTGCGAGCCGTCTCGACGGCAAGGTGCGCCGATTGCCCGTACGCGTGCGTGCTCGATGGGTTGCCGAACTCGTCGCCGAGGTACGGGAGCATCGCTTCGCGGACGGCCGGGTCGATCGGCGTGGTCGCGTTGTAGTCGAGGTAGATTGGCTTCATTTCTTTTCTGGCACGGGGAATGCACTCCTTGAATCATCTCCACGAGAACCAAACTATGAACCCACGCCACAAAAATTCGGATCGCCACGATTCGGGCCTGTTACGTTGGTTGACGATCGGGGGCCTCTTGGCCGCGGGTGCGATCGGCGCGACGATCATTCACAATCGCGTGTGCGCCCGCAATCGCCTGCCCGAGAAGCCGCCGCTTGACGACGATCGAACCATGACGAAGCATGGCGAAGTTGATGTCGTCCACGAAGCGTCCGAAGATTCGTTCCCCGCGAGCGACCCGCCGTCGTGGACGGCCCGCAGCGAAACCCGAGTTCCGGTGTAATTGATGGATTCGATCGACGTGCCGGTTCGCCGGATTCGGGGCGGGGATTTGAACACCCTGCTCGAACGCGAGTGGTTAGTGACGAACGGCCTCGGCGGCTATGCGTGTGGCACGGTCGCCGGGGCCGCGACGCGCCGATACCACGGCCTGCTCATCGCCGCGCATCCGGCCCCGCTCGGCCGATTGATGATGTGGAATCATCTCGCCGAGCACTTTCGCTTCCCCGGCTATCAAGGGGTCGCGGTCGGCGGTTCAGAGCGGGCCTGGGGTGCGCTCGAGGTGCAAGGGATGGATGCGCTCACCGAGTTTCGACTCGAGATGGGCCTCCCGGTTTGGCGTTACGAGACGCACGGGCACATTCTCGAGAAGCGTCTGTTCTTGCCCAATCGACGCAACACCGTCCACGTGTCGTATCGCCTGATCGATGGCCCCGGCCCCGTACGCGTGAAACTGCGGCCGTCGGTCCATTTCCGAAATCACAACGACCCCGTCACACATTTGCCAAAGGAGCCGTACGTCCTGACTGCTTCGGAGGGACGGTACGAACTGGCGTGCGGTTCGTTTCCTCGCTTGCGCTTCCAGATTCTCGGCGACGGCGCGGCCCTGACGCTCGACGGGCTCCGCGTACCCGATGTGCTCTATCGCGTCGAAGAGAATCGCGGCTACGAGGGTGTCGGCCTGCTCTGGAGCCCGGGCGTCTTTCGAATCGACCTGCGCCCCGAGCACGAAGTCGTGCTCTCCGCATCGACCGAGACGTGGGAGAACCTCGTCGCGTTGTCGCCGGACCAGGCGATGGCCGCCGAGTTGGAACGCCGCAATCGCCTGGTGGCCGTCGCCCATCCGGCGGCGCGATCGGGCTTCGGGGCCGAGCTTGTCCTGGCGGCCGATCAGTTCATCATCTCGCCGGCCGCACGCGTTGAAGACGCGGCCCGCGCCCACGCGACCGGCGACGAAGCGCGGACCGTGATCGCCGGCTATCACTGGTTCACGGACTGGGGCCGCGACACCATGATCAGCCTCGAAGGGCTGACCAACCCGACGGGCCGCGATCGCGAGGCTGGGTACATCTTGCGAACGTTTGCCGGCCACGTTCGCGATGGACTCATTCCGAATTTCTTCCCCGACGAGGAGAAGGAAGGCGTCTATCACACCGCCGACGCGACGCTGTGGTTCTTCCATGCGCTATCGAAGTATCTCAAGGCGTCGAACGATCGGGACACGCTGCGAACTCTCCTGCCAACACTCAAGGACATCGTCGCGAAACACATGGTCGGCACGCGGTTCGGCATTGGTGTCGACTCACGCGATGGCCTATTGAAGCAAGGCGAAGAGGGCTATCAACTCACGTGGATGGACGCGAAGGTTGGCGACTGGGTCGTCACGCCGCGGCGCGGCAAGGCCGTCGAGATCAATGCCCTTTGGTACAACGCGTTGCGGCTCTTGCAAGGCTGGCTCGAAGAGGCGAACGATTCGACGGCGGGTGAAATCAAGATCGCCGCCGATCGAGCGAAGGCCTCGTTCAACGCCCGATACTGGAACACGGAGACGGGCTGTTTGTGGGACGTACTCGACGGTGAACGCGGCGACGACGCGGCCATTCGACCCAATCAGGTGTTTGCAATTTCACTCCCCCACGCGGTGTTATCGGAAGAGCGCTGGAAGCCCGTGTTGGATGTGGTCAAAGCGAAGTTGCTCACCCCGGTGGGTTTACGTTCCCTCGCGCCGGGTCACCCTGACTACAAGTCGAAATATTACGGCGACCTCCGTTCCCGCGACGCGGCCTATCACCAGGGCACCGTTTGGGCCTGGCTCATCGGTCCGTTCGTCGACGCCTGGCAACGCGTCTATCCCGAGCGCCTCACTGAAGCCCGCGGCTTCCTGACCGGCTTCGCCGATCACCTGAGCGAGGCGTGCACCGGTTCGATCAGCGAAGTGTTCGACGCCGAGCCGCCATACATGCCGCGCGGCTGCGTGGCTCAGGCCTGGAGCGTCGCCGAAGTCTTGCGCTGCTGGGTCCGCACGGCTACAATTGAATCAACTCGCTGAATCGTTTGGACCCGCCACGATGAACGGAAACGCCTTCCGTCTGATCCCGATCGGCCTCGGCCTGCTCGCCGTCCTGTTCATGGCCGCACGCGGCTGCCAGGAAGGGCCGTTCGGCCGCAAGCAGATCATCAACATCACCCCCGATCAGGAACTTCGGCTCGGCAAGCAAGCGTACCAACAGATTCTTTCGCAGTCGAAAGTCGTCAATGATCGGGACGATCTGCCGACCGCGGTTCGACGCATTGGTGCCCGGCTCGCCGACGCTTCCAAGAATTCGAGCATTCAACAAGTTCAACCGCAGGCCCGCAACTTGCGCTTCGAGTGGGAATATCACGTCGTGTTCGACCGCAGCATCAACGCCTTCTGTTTGCCAGGCGGCAAGGTCGTCGTGAATACCGGAATCATTGAAGTTTGCGATACGGAGACCGGGTTGGCCGTAGTGATGGGTCACGAGATCGGCCATGCGATTGCCCGGCACGGCGTCGAGCGCATGTCGCGGGCCCAACTCAGCCAGATCGGCCTGACGGCCGCGTCGTTCTCACTGGGCGACCTCGACCCCGGCTCGCGACACGCCGTGATGGCCGCCCTTGGCATGGGGGCACGCGTCGGCGTCGAATTGCCGTTCAGTCGCGACAACGAATCGGAAGCCGATCGGATCGGCGTGCTCCTGATGGCCGTCGCCGGTTACGATCCCGAGGAGGCACCGAAGTTCTGGGATCGCATGAGCCGCGCGACTGGCGGCTCGAAGGGATCGGACTTCTTGTCGACGCATCCGAGCCACGGCGAACGCAAACAGCGGCTGGCTCAGCTGGCGTCATCGAGCGACATCCGCCAAATGTACTCGAGCAGTTCCAAACCGACCCCCGACCCGAGCCGCGAGAAGCTGCCACGCTACGGCGAGAATCGGCCCGGCGGCGGTTGGACGAAACCGACCGAACGAACCAAGGACGAACCGAAAGCCAAAGAGAAGAACGCGTCGGGTGGCGTGATTATCGAGTGAGGTTCGTTCAATACCTGGGCACATTCGGGTCGATTAGCAAGCTCCACGCTTCGATGCCGCCGGCCAGCGAGTACGCTTCGCCGAAGCCGTTCGCTTCGAGGATGGCCGCGCCGGATAAACTGCGCACGCCGTGATGGCAATAGACCACGATCGTTGAACCGTTCGGCACCTCCACTTCGCCAAGGCGCTCCGGCAACTCGCCGAGCGGCACGAGCGTGCTGTTCGGCAAGTGGCAGTGTTCGTGCTCCCACGGCTGGCGTACGTCGAGCAAGTACACGGGCTCGCCCACGGCGAGCTTCCGGGCGAGTTCGGCGGGTCGGATCTGTCGTGGCATTTCGGTGTTATCGACCTTCAGGCCGACAGAACCCCCGAGGGTCGTTCATCGATTTCGCCTTTTTCGCCCACACAGTAATTCCTCCAGGATTCCTCCAGAGGTGGGGGGGGTGTGGGTATCCGCCTGAGGAATCTCATGCTTGCCGTCGGCCAGGAATTGGATCGGGTCAAAATCTTGGCGATCGATCAAATCAGCTTCCACTTCTCTCGCGGCTCGCGCGACACCAATCGATTCGCATCGGCGTCGTCGAAGCGTTCTTTGACCGGATCCCAACTAAGCGGTTTGCGCATTCGATAGCCGATGTTCACGAGATGGCACACGCTCGCCGAGCGATGGCCGACTTGGGCCGGGCAGATTGTGACTTTTCGCGAACGCACGCAATCGACCCAGTTGCGTTTGTGATTATTCGTTGGGTAACAGTGCCAGTCCTTTTCGCCGATCGGAATCTTCAGGATCTCGGGCGGGTCGCTTTCGATCTTGCCGCGCGACGCCCGGATCGTCCCCGTTTCACCGACGAACACGCAGTCCGCTTCGCCGCCATGAATCATCTCGACGCCGTTGGCGTAGACGAGCTTCAGGCCCGTGTCGCCCTTCTCCGGGGGAATGATCTTTTCGGGTCCGGAGCCATCCATGTCGAGCGCCCACTGGGCGATGTCGAAATGGTGTGCCCCCATGTCGGCCACCTGGCCGCCCGCGTATTCCTGGAATTTGCGCCAGTCGGGGAAGTGGCCGTGAATGCCCTTCGGACACAGGACCGAACTGTAGCCGCGTTCCGGGGCCGGCCCGAGCCAGAAGTCCCAGTCGGTCCCGACCGGCAACTGTTCTTCCTTCAGTTCGCACGGGATGGCCGGCCCGCCGACGCCGATGCGAATCGTCTTGAGTTTGCCGATTCGGCCGTTGCGCACAAGCTCGACGGCCAGGCGGAAGTGATTGCCGAACTCGCTGCGTTGTTGGCTGCCGGTCTGGAAGACAACGTTCGCCTTGGCGACTTCCTCGACGATGCGCCGACCCTCGGCGATGTTGTGCGTGAGCGGCTTCTCGCAGTAGATGTCCTTGCCGGCCCGGGCGGCCAGAATGCACGGGATCGCGTGCCAGTGGTCCGGCGTGGCGATCACGACCGCGTCGATGTCTTTCCGTTCGATGATCTTGCGGAAGTCCGTGACCGCGTCGCACCCTTTGAACTCGCCCTTCTTGCCTTCGCCGTACTTTTTCTCGACCATCCGCTTGGCATCGTCGCGGCGCTCGGCGACCACATCGCAGACGGCCAGAACCTGAACGTCCTTCATGCCGAGGAAGCCGGACAGATGCCCCCGGTTCATCGTGCCCATGCCGATGAAACCGAGCGTCAGCCGCTCGCTCGGGGGCTTACGGGCGGGTTCGTCGGCGTGAAGCGCCGGCAAGGCCAGCGCCGTGGCGGCCCCGGATTGAAGGAACCGCCGGCGGGAGAGGGACATGACGCGTCCTTTCTACTTCTTGTCGGGCAAAATCTTCAAGCCCTTGACACCTTCGAGCTTGAGGCGGAATAACGCCCCTTCGCTGGTGCCTTCGCCCGTCAGGGCACCGGTGATGTACAGCGTGTCGAGGTTCGGTCCACCAAAGGCGACGTTGCTCGTCGTCATGTTGCCGCCGGGGTAACGTCTGATGATTTTGCCGTCCGGCGCGACGACCTGAACTTGCTTCATGCCGTAGTGGGCCACATAAAGGTTGCCTTCGGAATCGAGACAGATGCCGTCTGGTTGGTTGTCGATTTGTTCGCCGGCCTTGGCGGGTAGATCGCAGAGCACCTTGAGCGGCCCGAGCTTGCCCGGCGATTCAATTGGATATTCGAGGATTCGGTTCTTCTTGCTCTCACCGACAAGCAATCGCTTGCCGTCCGGCACGAGCACGATGCCGTTGGGGAACGCCAGGCCCTCCGCACACAGGTGCGTCACACCTTTATCGTCCACATAATGAACCGTGCCGATCGGTTTCTTGTCGTCCGACCCGCCCGGGTCGGTGAAGTAGAACCCGCCGTGCTTGACGTCGAGCGTCAAGTCGTTCGGGCCGCGAAGCGGCTTGTCGCCGCACTTCTCGGACGCCTTGCCAATTACCTTGCCATCCGCCGAGACGTGGAGGACCGCGTGCAATTCGCCGTCGCAGACGAGGTGGGTGCCATCGGCCAGGACCTTGTGCCCGTTCGGGGCGCCGCCGCTATCGAGCCACTGCGACTTCTTGCCATCGGGCGTGACCTTCGTGACGAACTTGCCGTGCGAGACGTAGCCGTTGCCGGCATGGTCGAACACGATGCCTTCGCAATAACTCGGGACGCGTACGACTTCTTCGATCTTGACGGCGTCGGCCTTCGGCAGTTCGGCCGGGCAGGTGGCGAGGGACAGGAGCGCCAAGGCGACCGGGGACATGGGAGTTTTCTCGCGGCGGGAGGGTGTGCAGTCGAGGATACGGACTGGACGGACGGGTGCACCGGAATTCCGGCGTCTGATCCGGCCGCGTTCCGCGTCCCTATCATTTCTTCAGGACCATCGCTTCAAGGAGCGCCATGTCGGAACGGTATATCTTTCAGATCGAAAAGCTCACCAAGGTTTACGACCGCAAGGAAGTCCTGAAGGACATCTGGCTCGCCTTCTATCCGGGGGCGAAGATCGGCGTGCTCGGCTCGAACGGGGCCGGCAAGAGCACCTTGCTTGGGATCATGGCCCTCGAAGACAAAGACTTCATCGGCTCCGCCCGGGCCGAGGATGGCATCTCGATCGGCTACGTCAAACAAGAGCCGAAGCTCACGGATGGCAAGACGGTCCTCGAGAACATTGAGGAAGCGGTCGCGCCGGTTCGCAATCTCCTGAAGCAACAGGAAGAGATCGGCGACCAGATGGCGACGGCCTCCCCCGAAGAGTTCGACGCCCTGACCACGAAGATGGACAAGGTCCAATCGCAAATCGACGCGACGAACGCCTACGACCTCGATCGACAACTCGAGATCGCGATGGACGCCATGCGATTGCCGCCGCCGGACGCCATTGTCGATCGGCTATCGGGTGGGGAACGACGCCGCGTCGCCCTGTGCAAGATGCTCTTGCGCAAGCCCGATCTGCTCCTGCTCGACGAGCCGACCAACCACCTCGATGCCGAGAGCGTGTTCTGGCTCGAACGGCACCTGGAGGAGTACCCGGGGACCGTCGTCGCGGTGACCCACGATCGATATTTCCTCGACAACGTCGCCAAGTGGATTCTCGAACTCGATGCCGGCCGGGGCTACCCGTATGAGGGGAACTATTCGACGTTCCTGGAAAAGAAGAAGTCGCGCCTCGAGATTCAGGAGAAGTCCGAAAGTGCCCGCCAAAAATCGCTGGCCCGCGAACTTGAATGGGTGCGCACCTCGCCGAAGGGTCGGCTCGCCAAGAACAAGGCGCGACTCCAAGCTTACGAGCGACTTGCCGCCCAGGAATACGAGGAACGCGAAGACGACGTCCTGATGCAAATCCCCCCGGGCCCGCCGCTCGGCGACATCGTCGTTCGGGCCGAGGGGGTTTCGAAGTCGTTTGGCGACAATCTGCTCTTCGAGAACATGTCGTTCGATTTGCCGAAGGGCGGGATCGTCGGCGTGATTGGCCCGAACGGGGCCGGCAAGACGACCCTTTTCCGCATGATCGTCGGCACCGAGAAGCCCGACTCCGGCGTGCTACGCGTCGGCGAAACGGTGAAGGTCGCCTACGTCGATCAGGGCCGCGACACGTTGAACGACCAGAAGACGGTGTTCGAAGAAATCACGGGCGGGACCGATTACCTGATGCTCGGCAAGCGCAAGGTGGCGAGTCGGGGGTACGTGTCGCGGTTCAACTTCCGCGGCCCGGATCAACAACGCAAGGTCGGCGAGTGCTCCGGTGGCGAACGCAACCGCGTTCACCTCGCGAAGCTCCTTCGCAGCGGCGGCAACTTGCTCCTGCTCGACGAACCGACCAACGACCTCGACGTGGATACCCTGCGGTCATTGGAAGAAGCGATCTCCAACTTCGGCGGCTGTGCGGTCGTGATCAGCCACGATCGCTGGTTCCTCGACCGCGTGGCCACGCACATCCTGGCGTTCGAGGGCGATAGCAAGGTGGTGTGGTTCGAAGGCAATTACGAAGCCTACGAAGACAATCGCCGCACCCGCCTCGGCCACGACGCCGATCAACCGCACCGGCTGAAGTACAAGAAGCTTCGTCATTAGTCATTCGTCATTATCTTGACCGATGGCTACTGACCGAGGACGAATGACCAAGGACCAAACGACGCATGATGTCTCTGAATGACGTGACGAAGACCTATCAGCAAGGCTCGCGGACGGTGCACGCCGTTCGCGGGGCGTCGCTGGAGGTGTTGGCGGGCGAGTTCGTGAGCATCATGGGGCCGTCGGGTTCGGGCAAATCGACGCTGTTGCACTTGCTTGGCGCGCTCGACACGCCGACCACTGGCGACGTGTATTTTCAGGGTCAGAACCTCCGGAAAATGTCCGATCGCCAACGGTCGCTACTTCGGCGAACGCGGATCGGCTTCGTGTTTCAGTTCTTCAATTTGATCCCGACCCTTCGTGGCGACGAGAACGTGGCCCTGCCGTTGTTGCTCGGCGGTCGTCGTCGATCGATCGCCTTGAACGAAGCGCGGGCGGCACTCGATCGAGTCCACATGTTACATCGGGCCGGTCACTTCCCCGAAGAAATGTCGGGCGGCGAGATGCAGCGCGTCGCGATCGCCCGCGCGATCGTGACCGAGCCCGAAGCGATCATGTGCGACGAGCCGACTGGCAACCTCGACTCCAAGACGAGCCAGGAGATCCTGCATTTACTCCGCGGCCTGCCCGAGCGGGGCAAGTGTTCGCTGGTCATGGTCACGCACGATCGCGGGGCCGCCGACTTCGGCGATCGACTCATCCAAATTCAAGATGGACTCGTGGCCGGCGAGGAAGACTTGCGCGAGCGCATCGGGGAGATGGCCGTCGCACGCACTTGAACTATCGACAACGGATGCCGTGGTATTCGAGTGGGTACTCGTAGTCTTTGCGAAGCGGATGGCCTTCCCAGTCTTCGGCCGTCAAGATGCGGGTCAAGTCGGGGTGGTCCGTGAAGCGGATGCCGCACAAGTCGTACGTCTCGCGTTCGTGCCAGTCAGCGGTCGGCCAGACTCGGCAAACGGTCGGCACGTCGGGGAGTTCCCCCTCGACGCCGTCCTTCCAGCGCGGCAGGTTGAGTTTCACCACGAAGCGATGATTGTGAGCCACACTCGACAGGTGGTAGACGACTTCAAGGTGCGGCTCGTAGCCGGCTTTGGCCGCCTTCTTGGCGTCCGTTTCCAGGTAGTCCACGCCCGTGATGCAGTTCAGCAAATCGAATCGCAAGCGTGGATCGTCGCGGAGAAACGTGGCGATTTCGACGAGACGACCAACGTCGACCGTCACGAACGGATCGAGCGCGTCGAGCTTCTTGGCCATGATGGCCGAGCCGAAACGGTCGTCGAGGATGGGAACGATTTCGGCGGCAGTCATGCGGCGGTCGCGGGGTTCGGAGTGAGTTAGGCTTTCGCCGCCTTGGCAAGTTCTTTGTTGTGGGCCAGGAACTCGAGCGACTTCGCCGGGTCGGCCAATTCCGTCGGCAGGTGGACGCTGCCGGTTCGTTTCGGGATCGGCAGGTTGATCGGTTGGCCCTTAGTCAGTTCCTTCATGCCGCGGACCTTATCCTGGATGCGCATCAGGCCTTCGAGGAGCGCCTCGGGCCGGGGCGGACAGCCGGGAACGTACACATCGACCGGAACCACCAAATCGACGCCCTTCACGACGTTGTACCCGTATTTGTAGTACGGCCCGCCGCCGCAGGTACACGCCCCCATCGCGATCACGAACTTTGGGTCGGGCATTTGGTTGTACAGGCGCCGAACGCGATCGGACATTTTGAAGTTGACCGTGCCCGCCACGATCATCAGGTCGGCCTGCCGGGGGGTGGCCCGAAACGCACCCGCCCCGAATCGATCGATGTCGTAGCGACTCGCGCCGGTCGCCATCATTTCGATCGCGCAGCAGGCGAGGCCGAACGTCATCGGCCACAAGCTCCCTTGGCGAGCCCAGTTGATGGCTTGCTCCAGGGTCGTCGTGACGTAACTCTCTTCCCAGCGGCCTTCGAGCATGCCCATCAGTTCTCTCCTATCGGCCGTGTGGCGACCGGTACCGACTCGGCCTGTCCGGCCGTGCTGCGGACCCACTCGAGGTCGCCCCGCTTCCACAAGTACGCGAACCCCACGAGCAGGACGCCGAAGAATATCAGAATGTCGAGGAACGCGAGCCGGGCCAGTTGTTTGGCGGCCGCTTCGTCGGGGACGACCGGCGGATCGACGACTCTGCCGGTCATACTCGTCTGGATCGCCGCCTTCTCTTCGAGCGTGACGTTGGCGTCGGCCAGTCGATTGGCGCCGCCGAACACGGTCGCCCAGGGAAAGAAGAACGCCATTTCCACATCGAAGATCACGAACAACAGGGCGACCACGTAGAAGCGAAGGTCGAACTGAATCCACGAACTGCCGACCGGCGGCTCGCCGCACTCGTAGACGGTTTCCTTTTCCTCGCTCGGCCGGGCCGGGCGAATGAGCTTGCCGATCATCAGGTTCGTCAGGACGAACCCGAGGCCGACGGCGAGGAACACCAAGATCAGGGTTACGAGTTCGGTCATGACTTTTCGTTGGTCGCCTTGGGATCGATTCCAGACTGGGCGAGCAGTTGCCGCAGTCGAGCCAATTCGGATTCGGCCGACTGGGCGCGCTTCGCTTCGGACTCAGCTCGCTTCGCTTCGGCTTCGGCCTGCTTCTCCGCCTTTTGGGCCCGCTTTTTCTCGGCGTCGGCTCGGTCTTTTTCCGAGTCGGCTCGTTCCTTGAACTGGTCCACGCGTTCGACTAATCGTTCGGCGCGCCGACGCTCCTTCTCGGCCCGCTCCGTTCCCGTCAACAGCATGAAGCCGTCCGAATCGAAAAAGCGGGCCCACGTCCAGGTCACATTGCCGACGACGCCGCGCCAAAGGCTCAAATAGACATTGAGCTTTTCGATGTGGTAGCGGCCCTTCGCGTCGGGCTTCATCTGAACATACGAGCCGTTGATCAAGCGATGGCCTTCGAGCGTTCGACGCCAGCCGTCGTAGATGAAGTAGTACGGAACCTGCAACGCCTTTTCGTAGACCCAAAACTTCCCCTCCTCCGGCGTCGCGTCGTGTTCCTTTTCGCCGTCCCCCGAGACGTTCTCGAACACGATGTACGGCGTCTGAAGCTCTTTCCAGAGTACGTACGACCGCCGCAGTTCGCCATCGGGAGCGAATGCGTCGACGTTGGGGACGTAGTACCAGTCCGGCGAACGGCACCCGTCGAGTGGCGGATCGGTGTATCGGAAATAGATGCCCACGTCCTGACCGATGAAGAATCGCCCGTCGGGATGGAGTTCGCGGAGGATTGGTTCAATCGAATCCGTGAGCATCGCATTCTGGGGAGACTCGCCGGCGTTTTCCACGATCTCACCATCGGTCCAGGGTAGTTCGAGGTGGCCCGGCCAGCTCGCTTGCGGCGGGTACATCACGGTCGCGGACATGCAACTCCTCCTTTCTGGGCTGACGGTCCATTCCGACCGATGTTACTGGGGATCAACGCCGGCTTTTTTCAATAGTTCACGAAGGCGAGCGTTCTCCAACTCGGCCGCTTCAGCACGTTTCATCTCCGCTTTCGATCGCTTTTGCGATTCGTCCGCACGCTGTTTCTCCGCGTCGGCTCGTTTCGTCTCCATCTCGCCGCGTTCCTTGTCGCTCGGCAACGGCTGCCCGGCCGCGTCGAAGAAACGCACCCACGTCCACAACAGTCCCTGCACCTCGCCCCGCCACAAGCCCAGCGACACCTTCAGGCGCTCGATCGGATACCGACCGTCCTTGTCCGCCTTCATCCGAACGTACCGACCACCCTTCAACCGATAACACTCCAACGTCCGCCGAAAGCCATCGTAAATCGCGTAATACTGGACCTTCAAGGCCTGCTCGTACACCCAGAACTTCCCTTCCTCCGGCGTCGCGTCGTGTTCCTTCTCCCCGTTTCCCGACACGTTCTCGATCACCAGGTACGGCGCTTGTTTCTCTTTCCACATCACGTACGAACGACGCAGTTCACCATCCGGGGCCCATTTGCCCACGTTGGGCACATAGAACCAGTCCGGGGCCCGACAGCCGTCGAGCGGCGGGTCCGTGTACTTGAAGTAGATGCCCACATCGCAGCCGATGAAGAATCGATCGTCGGGATGCAACTCCTTCAGCAATGGCGTGATCGATTCCGTCAGCACGGTGTTCTGCGGTGTTTCGCCAGCGTTCTCCACGATCTCACCGTTGGACCAGGGAAGTTCCAGGTGGCCCGGCCACGTCGCGGGCGGCGGGCTCATCTGGGTCGCGGACATCTCTCTTCTCCTTTCCAATCGAACAACTCACGCTGCCGGGTTTGCTGGCGCGGGGACGGGGGCGGCCTTCGGTGGGTCCGGGGGCTTCACCCAAACTGGTAGAGCAACTTTTTTCGATTCGTGGACGGCCGTCGGGTTCAACGTCGCTTGGCCCCAGGCGGTTTCGAGCGGCAACCGGGCGTAATCCACGATGCACCCGTCGCGGGTGAAGCAACTCAAATCGTGCGTCGAGCCCATGAAGATGCAATCCACCGGGCACGGGTCGA
>JANLUE010001420.1:0-13081 GCA_031363325.1 Gemmataceae bacterium | reverse complement strand
GGCTTGGCGTGCGGCGTGACGTGTTTCCTGAACCCGTACTTCGACGGCCTGCCGCGAGCGTGGCTCGAAATCTACGAGATGACGAGCCTGCCGGATATCATCCGCGAACACAGCCGAGTCGACCCGAGCGAGTTCGCGGGCCAAACGATCCTCGCGTTTGGCGCCCTGTATTTGTTGCTGCTCGCGACCGTCCCGGTCCGACAAATTCGAGTCGTCTGGCTGTTGCCGATCGTCTGGTTCGTGTTGGCGTGCCTGCGAGTGCGACACGGGCCCTTGTTCGCGGTCGGCGCGCTCGTAGGAATTGCGGACTTCTTTCCACACACGCGGATCGCGGCCTCGCTTCTTCAAAAGAAAAGCGATCTGTTCACGCCCGCGAACGTTGGAGACGACTCGCTATCGGAAAGCGCGCGACCGTTCGCCCTTCCCGCGGCGCTATCTCGATCGCAGTTCTCGGTCAAATGATTGGATTGAGCGTGCCCGTCGTCGGCCGCGACTGGGCGCAGCTCGACCCGAAGCGTTGGCCCGTCGAGTTGTTGCCCGAGCTGCGGGAGCATCAATTCGAGAACCGCGAAACGGGCACGCGCATCTTCTGTGAATATTCGTACGGCGGGTTCCTGATTCAACAGGCCCCTGGCTATCGCGTGTTCATCGACGATCGCTGCGAACTGTTCGGCGACGACTTCCTCGTTCGCTTCGTCGTGACGAAGTCTCTCCTGGAAACCAACCGCTACGATCATCCGGGCGAACCGTTCGCCGAATGGCAGGCGGAATACGGATCGTTCGACTATGCCCTCGTCGAATCGGGCGGCGGCTTCGACATGGGGCTGCACGCGCTGCCAAACGCCTGGGTCGAACTGCGTCGGACCGACACGGCGACGCTGTATCGGAAGAGGAGATAGTCACGTCGGAATCACATCGGCTACAATGGTTCCGATGATGCAACTCGAAGGTCGGCGAGCGCTAAATCGGCCGGCATTCCTCAGATGGTAGCCCGACGCGTAAGCGAGGGTCGGCCAACTTCAGCGTCGGCGAATGTCTTCCTGCACGCGACGAGGACCCTCGCTGACGCGTCGGGCTACCATCCGAGGAACGCCGGCCGTACTTGGTAGATACGTCGGCATAGCGATTCAAAACTCGAAGTCCTTCGTCACTTGCGACAACACGGAGCGGCGATCATGAATTCAAACACGATCACTCATGTGTACATGATTGTCCTGATTACAGGGCTCGGAACCGGATGCCGAAGCAAAGAGAGTGATGATGGTCAATTCGAAACACAATTTCGCAACATGCTCGCCGAGAAAAAGAGCTTCACTCAGGCCGACGGAACGTATGAGATCGCCGTTGAGAAAATTGATGGGGAAGACCTCATCAATATCGAGATTCGAGAAAAGGACGCAACTGGCTCTTTGACGGTTACCAAAGGAACGCAAGCGAGAATCAGAATCGACGAGAAGCACTTGAACGTACAAATCAGTGAAGGATCCAGGGAAACCACGTTGGCCAAAACGGAATTTGTACGACAAGAGTTCCAACTTCCACGTCCGCAGTTCGCGCCCTAGGCCACACCCCCTTGAATTCTCCCCGCCAGTTCCGAACCTAATCCGTAACTCTCCGGCCGCGCCGCGCGTGGGACATCGTCCCGCTACCGTGCCGCGGCTTTCGCCACTTATATTCCCTCAACGATTCGGAACTATGGCCAGTTCTCCTTTGCACGGCAAACGACTCGGCATGCTCGTCGGCGGCGGGCCGGCGCCCGGAATCAACGGCGTCATCTCGTCGGTCACCATCGAGGCGATCCTGAACTACGGCATGGAAGTCATCGGCTTCCAGAACGGGTTCAAGCACCTCGTCGAAGGTTCGACGCAGCACAACCGCAAGCTCACGGTCGAGGAAGTGGCCGCCCACTACTTGCGCGGCGGCAGCATCCTCGGCACGGCCCGAACCAACCCCGCCAAGAAGGAAGAGGACATGGCCCGCGTCCTCGGGGTGTTCAAGCAGATGAACATCGAGTGCCTGGTCACAATCGGCGGCGACGACACGGCCTTCTCGGGTAGCCAGGTCGCCAAGCGCGTTGGCCCCGGGACGGGGCACACGCCGTTCATGCGCGTCTGCCACGTACCCAAAACGATCGACAACGACTTGCCGCTTCCCGAAGGCACGCCGACGTTCGGCTTCGAGACGGCGCGTCACCTGGGGGCACTCACGACGCGCAACCTCCATGCCGACGCCAAGACGACGAGCCGCTGGTACCTGATTATCTCGATGGGTCGGGCCGCCGGGCACCTGGCGCTCGGCATCGGCAAGTCATCCGCCTCAACCATCACGCTGATCCCCGAAGAGTTCCGCAACCGCCCGGTGACACTTGAAGGGATCGCCGACCTGATCATCGGCTCGATCCTCAAGCGCAAGTCGCAGAACAAACATTATGGTGTGGCGGTTCTCGCCGAGGGGTTGATCGAATCGATCGGCGAGAAGGGTTTGCTCGCGAGTTTCGGCGAGGAAGAACTGGGCCGATACGGGCGCATCGAGCGCGACGAGCACGGCCATCTGCGGCTCGGCGAACTCGAGTTCGGCCGACTGTGCAAGGACTTCTTGAAGAAGCGCCTGAAGGAACTCGACCTGAAAGTCGACTTCATCGACAAGGATCTGGGCTACGAACTTCGCAGTGCCGACCCGATCCCATTCGACGCCGAGTACACGCGCGACCTGGGCTACGGGGCGGTCAAGTTCCTGGCGAGCGACGCGGCCGCGAAGTACGGAGCGATCATCAGCTTCGTGGACGGCAACATGCACCCCCTCCCCTTCGAGGACATGATCGACCCGATGACCTCGCGAATGAAGCCTCGCAAAGTGAACGTGGACGGCGAATCGTTCCTGTGCGCCCGCCGCTACATGGTCCGATTGGAGAAAGGTGATCTGATCGACGACGCCCGCGTCAAGGCGTTGGCAGGCTTGACGAACCTATCGCCGGAGGCGTTCAAGGCTCGATTCGAAAAGGTCGTGTCGATGGACGAAGCGTCATCCCCCGAGACGGCGACCGGATCGTCATTCTGATATGGCCGATGTGGGGCGGCCTTCCAGGGCCGACCGAGCAGAAGAAACGTCGCCGCCATGTCGCATGACGGATTCCTCACGCGTCCGCTAAGATTGCTCCAGGCCCCGGAGCCGGCCCGATGGGCGACGCGCGACTCACCGACCTCTTGCCCCTGGTGCCCGCGGGCGACCCGATGGCCGCGCGGGCCGTGTTCGATCGGTACTCCGATCGACTCGTCCGTCTGGCGAACGGGCACCTCAGCAAGAAATTGGCGGGTCGGGTCGAAGGACAGGATGTCGTACAGTCCGTGTTTCGGACGTTCTTTCGCCGCGGAGGCGAAGGCGAGTTTCGGATCGACACGTCGGCCCAACTCTGGCAACTCCTCGTTCGCATCACGATCCTGAAGGCGCGGGCGCGGGCTCGCTATCACACGGCCGGGGTTCGCGACGCCACCGCCGAGCGGGCGGTCGATCCTGACCACTTCGACCCGATCTCCGACGAGCCGGATCCCGCCGAGGCGGTCGAACTGGTGGATCGAATCGACGCGCTGCTGAAAGATTTGCCGCCGTTGTACGGCCAATTGCTCGGCCTGCGGCTTCAAGGTCGCAACGTGAGCGAGACGGCCGACGAATTGAAAGTGAGTCGCCAGACCGTGCATCGAGCGTTGAACTTGCTCCAAGACCGGTTAACGGCAATGGACGCTTGACCCGCGTGGGAGGTGCGATGGCCATCGATCCGCTCGCCACGTTGACGCCGCCCGATCGGGCCGCCCTCGAAGGCCGGCTCGTGGCGTTCGACCTCGGCTGGACGCCGGGCCGACTCGACACGGCCGTGCGTGAACTGCCGAACGACGGGCCCGTTCGACTGTCGGCCTTGATCGAGTTCGCCAAGATCGACCTGGAACGGCGCTGGCAAGCGGGTCAAACGGCCCTCGTCGAACATTACCTCGCGGACTTTCCCGAACTGCGACCGGCCGTCGGCGAACTCGTGCGAGCCGAGATCGAAGCGCGCCGGGCCGTCGGCGCGGTCGCCGACCCGAGCGACTTCAACCGTCGATTCCCCGAAGTGTTCGCGTCCGACGCCGCCCCGACATTGCCCTTCCCGAATCAGACCCCGACGGATCGGCCGCCGGCCACGGACATGCAGTTCACTCGGTTCGGGCGCTACGAGATCATCTCGCGGCTCGGGCAGGGTGGCATGGGCACGGTCTATCTGGCCCGAGACACGGAGCTCGACCGCCGGGTCGCGTTGAAGATCCCCCTCTTCCGGCTCGACGACACCGAGGCGATGGAGCGATTCGCCCTCGAGGCCCGGGCCGCCGCGACCGTCGAACACCCCAACGTCTGTCCCGTGTACGATGTCGGTCGGCACGAGGGGAAACCCTATTTGACGATGGCCTACATCGAGGGACAAACTCTGGCCGATCTGGTTCGGGCCGGCCCGGTGCCGCCGCGACGGGCCGTCGAACTGGTTTGCTCGATCGCCGATGCCGTGGCCGAGGCGCATCGCCGGGGCGTCGTTCATCGCGACTTGAAGCCGGGCAACATCCTGGTCACGCGCGCCGGCGAGCCAATGGTGACCGACTTCGGGCTGGCTCATCGAGCGGCCGATGGCGACCATCGCCTAACACAGGCGGGCACGGCGATCGGTACGCCGCTCTATATGTCGCCCGAGCAGGCCACCGGCGACACGGCCCGGATCGGGCCGGCGAGCGACGTGTACTCGCTCGGCGTCGTGCTGTACGAGTTGCTCGTCGGTCGGCCGCCGTTCGATGGTTCGCGGACGGACTTGTTCGCCCAGGTACTCACGTCGAGCCCGCCAACGCCCTCGACCCTCCGACCCGAGATCGACCCCAGGCTCGACGAGATTGTGGCGACGGCCTTGGCGAAGCGCCCGGAGAACCGCTTCGAGAATATGACGGCGTTCGCCGATGAATTGGTGAGTTGGATCCAGCGCGCCGAGCGTCCGCCGTCGCGTTGGTTGGGCTGGCTCATTGGAATCGGAGCGACGGTCCTGTTGCTCGGCTCGGTTGCTCTCGTCGGTCAGGGCCGCAGCTGGTTCAAGGCCGCCCCCGAGCCGGAGCCCGGTCCGATTGTTCCGAGCACGCCGCAACCCAAGTTCCTCTTCGAGCGCTCCGTGGACGAGGAACTCGTCGCGATCGGGTTTGACGAGAATGGGACGGTTCAAGCGGGGCTCGTGGCCGACGGCAACCGCCTAACGATTCGGCGCTGGGCCGACGACGAGGTTCCACTCGCGCGCAAGCCGCAAACTCGCCAGTGGGTCGTCTTCGCGCCGGACGGTCGGCGGTGCATCGTTGGCGGCGGCTCGAACCAATACACGGAAGTTCAACGCGTCGATACCGGCGAGACGCTACAGAAATTCGACACCGGCCCGCACGCCCATTGCGGGGCTTGGTCCGGCGATGGCAAGCGCGTGCTGATCGGCATGAACCTGTTCCCAGCCGGTCAGCGGGCGCGGGCCTACGAGATCAAGTCGGGTCAAGCGGTCGGCGAATACGCCGGCCACGAGTCGGACATCCGGTGCGTGGCCCTCTCGGACGATGGCGAAGCGGCGTACTCCGTCGATGCGACCCGGCACACCGTCTGGAAAGTGAAGGGCGGCGAACGGGCCATCGAAGCGGGCGACAACACGATCCGGTCCTGTACCTATCTGGCGGGTCGGCCAGCCGTCGCGTTCGGTTACGGGACGGGTGAGATCGTCGTGACCGGTTCGTGGCAAATCTTCGAGTTCCAGAACGGCCACACGGATTCGGTGACGGCCCTCAAGGTCGCGGGCAAGTTGCTCGTGTCCGGGTCCTCCGATCGGAGCGTCCGGGGCTGGGAGGCGGAAACCGGTAAGACGCGCTGGGAGATCCCGAACCTGCCGGCCCCGGTGAAATGCGTGGCCATCTCGGCGGACGGCCAACGCGTCGCCATTGGCATGGCGAAGGCGTGGCAAGTTTGGAGCGTGCCGGCCGGGGAGTAGCGCGCCCAATCGGGCGAATCGACCTCGGTCAACTCGCCCAAAACAATTAGAGCGCCTTGCGAGTTGATGTCCCGTGTGCGCTGCGGCCCCGGCCGATGGCTTCGAGGCCGGGGTCGCCCTCGCAAACGCGACATCAACTCGCCCAAACCAACTACTCGATCAAGTATGTGAACTGGCCTGCCGCATCGACGCCGACCGTCGCTCGACGCACTGGCAAGCCTTCCGCCAGTTTCGAGAGCACTTCCTTCGAGATCGTCGGCAACAACGATCCGGTCAGGATGTGGTCCACGTTGCGGGCGCCCGTCTCGACTTCCTTGCACCGGGCCGCGATCGTCGAGACCACCGCCGGGTCGAACGTGAGCGTCGCCTTGTGGTTCTGCTTCATCCGGTCGGCGATCTTCTTCAGTTGCAGCTCGATGATCGACTTCATCACCGACTCGCTGAGCGGGAAGTAGGGCACCACGGTCATGCGCCCGAGCAACGCGGGCTTGAAGGCCTTCAGGAGGTCCGGCCGTAGGAGTTCCGCCAGGCCGGCCGCGTCCGGCGCGGTGTCCGGGTCGGCCATCGCTTTCATGATCGTGTCGGTCCCGACGTTCGCGGTCAGGATGATGATCGTGTTCTTGAAGTTCACCTCGATGCCGCGCGAGTCGTTCAGCACCCCCTTGTCGAACACCTGATAAAAGATTTCCTGGACCGAGGGGTGCGATTTTTCAACTTCGTCCAGCAGCACGACCGAGTATGGTCGTCGGCGAACGGCTTCCGTGAGCACGCCGCCCTCGCTCGAACCTTCGTAGCCGCGCGGCGAGCCGATGAGTTGCGAGACCTTGTACTCCTCCTTGAACTCCGACATGTTGATGATCACCATGTTCCGGTCGCCGCCGTAAAGCAGGTCGGCGAGCGACATGGCGGTTTCGGTCTTGCCGACGCCGGATGGGCCGCAAAGCAGGAACACGCCCTGCGGCCGTCGTGGGTCGGCGAGGTCGGCCCGGGCCGTCCGGATCCGCTGGGCGATCGCTTCGAGACCGTGATCCTGGCCAACGACCCGTTCGGCCAGCCGCTGCTTGAGGCTAAGAACTGTCTTGACCTCGTCGCGAACCATCTTGCCGATCGGAATGCCGGTCCAGCCGGAGACGATCTCGCCGATTGCCGAGCCATCCACGACGGGATAGACGAGCGGCGATTCGCCCTGAACCTTGGCGAGCTTCTCGCGAAGCGCGTGCAGTTCCTTCAAGTCGCCGGCCGTGTCGCCGCCTTTTTCCCGGTCTTTCTGAAGCTTCGCTTCCGTCGTTTTAAGTTGTTCGACGATCTTGCGTTCTTCTTCGAGGCGCACTTTCAATTCGTCGCGCTTCGTTTCGGATTCCTGCTTGCGAAGCGTCAGGGCCGCATGGCGATCGGTATGGTCGGTCCCGGTCGCCTGTTCGCGCTCGACCGACTTCAACTCGATGGCGAGGTGCTCGATTTCCTTGTTCAAGTCGTCGAGCGCCGGCGGCGTGGCGCCTTGCGAAAGCTTCACGCGGGCGCTCGCCGTATCGAGCAAGCTGACCGCCTTGTCCGGGAGCTGACGTTCCGGAATGTAGCGAATGCCGAGGCGAACCGTTTCGACCAGCGCGTCGTCGAGGATGCGGACGCCGTGATGTTTCTCCATGATCGGCACGATGCCGCGGAGCATCCGGATGGCCTTCTGCTCGTCGGGCTCGTCGACGCGGACTTCCTGGAAGCGTCGCTTGAGGGCCGGGTCGGTTTCGAAGTACTTCTTGTACTCGTCGAACGTTGTGGCCGCGACCGTGCGAAGTTCGCCGCGGGCGAGAGCGGGCTTCAGCAAGTTGGCCGCGTCGCCCTGACCCTGTTGCCCGCCCGCGCCGATCAGCGTGTGGGCCTCGTCGACGAACAGGATGATCGGGACCGGCGATTGCTTCACTTCCTGAAGGACCGACTTCAGGCGATTCTCGAACTCGCCCTTCACGCCAGCCCCGGCCTGGAGCAGGCCGAGGTCCAGCGTTCGCAGCATGACGTTCTTGAGCGGCTCGGGCACATCGCCGGCCACGATCCGCAGCGCGAGCCCTTCGACGACCGCCGTCTTGCCGACGCCCGCTTCGCCCGTGAGGATCGGGTTGTTCTGCCGGCGTCGCGTCAGGATATCGATAACCTGGCGAATCTCGGCGTCACGGCCGAGCACCGGGTCGATCTGGCCGGCCTTCGCTCGCTCGGTCAGGTTCATGGTGAACTGATCGAGGCTCGGCGTCTTCGAGCCGGGGGCCGCGCCGGGAGGGGCGTCGCCGGCAGGAGTTCCTGCGCCCCCACCCATCTGGGCGGCCGCCTCGGCTTCCTGGTCGTTCTCTTCGCTCTTCGAGGCCCGAAGCAAGCCCGACAGGTCGCGCTGTACCGTCTCGGCGTTGAGCTTGTTCAGTTCCGAAGAAGCGGCCCGAATGCGCGTGCCCATCGAACGATCGTTGAGCATCGCGAGCAACAAGTGGGCGCTGCGAACGCGGACCGCACCGTACTCGAGCGACGCGAGCACCCAGCCCTCGCGAATCGCGTCGAGAATCTCGAACGACAGGTCGGGGCCACGGCTGTTGCCCGTCTTGAACTGATTGAGCGCCGCGTCCAGCTCGCGCTTGACCTTGTTCAGGTCGAGGTTGTACTGGCGGAGCACGATCGGCAGATCGGTGCCGGGCGTCTCGATCAGCTTGAGCACCCAGTGCTCGATCTCGACGTGGAAGTGCGTGCGTGAAACGCACAGCCCGGCCGACGCCTCCATGGCCCGGCGGCTGGTCGGGTTCAACTTGGCGATCAAGGCCTTGGCGGCGATGCCGGGCATCGGAAGTCTCCGGGTTGCGAGAGTTTGAGTCTTGTTGTTTGAGTACGGAGTACGTGCCAAGCGGGAAGGCCGACACACGACGACAATCCCATTCTCGCGATGAGTAATGCTTGTACGAGTGACGGTGCGGCATCACTTAAGCCTTGGGTCGGTAGGCGGGCGGGAAGCGTTCGAGATGGCGCAGGGCGTGGGTCGCGTCGAGAAACGCGGGCGGCGCGTGTGGTGGCCGACGGCACTTCAGGACGGCGAGGACCGTGAACTCGTCGGTTTAACCGGGGCTCAGGCCGACGACGAAGGTGACAGAATCGTTCGAGCCCCCGCTCCCCCCACGCGTTTCATTCGCCGACGGGAGGAACTTCACGCGGAACGTCTCCAACTCGCGGACGAGCAACGACGCGTCGGGCAACCCGAAGCCGTCTCGGCGTCACTCTTCCACGCATCGCGTCGGTCAGCACGTCCACGACGGCGCGGCCAAGGCCCGTTCGATCGACCGCATGGACATACCCAGTCATTGCGAGAGGAATTCGGTCGCAGTGAAATTCGCTCGTGAAATTGCGATAGATAGCTGATAAAGCAAACTGGGAAATCCTCTCCATCGTTTCCCGCCAGGACTCCGTTCATGAAAACCCTTTTGTCCGCCCTGACTCTTCTTGGGCTGGCCGTGCCCTGTCACGCCGACGTCTCGTTGCCCAGCATCTTTGGCAGCCATATGGTCCTGCAACGCGACAAGCCCATCACCGTCTGGGGCTGGGCCGAAAAGGGTGAGACGGTCGCCGTGAAACTGGGCGAGGCCAAGGCCGACGCGGTCGCGGACGAGAAGGGCAACTGGAAGGTCGCGCTGCCCGCCATGAAGGCCAACTCGAAAGGGCAGACGTTGGTCGAGGAAGGCAAAAACAAAATCGCGTTCGAAGATGTCTTGATCGGCGAGGTCTGGCTTGGTTCCGGACAATCCAACATGCAGTGGTCGGTCGATGCCTCGGACAAGCCGAAGGAGACGATCGCCGCCGCCCAACATCCGAACATCCGACTCTACCTTGTGCCGTTGGTACAGGCCCCCAATCCCGCCAAGGACATCAAAGCGAGTTGGAAACCCTGCACGCCGGCCAACATCCCTTCGTTCTCGGCCGCACTTTACTTTTTCGGAGCGCGGCTTCAAAAGGACCTGGAAGTTCCCGTTGGCCTGATCGCCAGTTCGTGGGGCGGCTCGCGAATCGAGCCCTGGACCGTGACCGACAAAGGTTCCGGGGCGATGTACAACGCCATGATTGCTCCTCTGAACTCACTCTCCCTTCGGGGAGTGATCTGGTATCAGGGTGAATCCAATGTTGGCGAAGGCATGCTGTACCGCGACCGCAAGGAGGCCCTGATCAACGGCTGGCGAAAGTCGTGGGGCAAGGACATGCCCTTCCTGTTCGCGCAAATCGCGCCGTGGTCCGGCTACGGCGGGGACGCGGAGGCTTTGCCGAAACTGTGGGAAGCCCAGACGGCGTGCCACAAGATGCCGAATACGGGAATGGCCGTCACGACCGACATCGTTCACAGCATCGACGATATCCACCCCAAGAACAAGCTCGATGTCGGCAACCGACTGGCGCTCTGGGCGCTCGCCAAAACCTACGGGAAAAAGGAACTCGTCTATTCCGGTCCACTCTATTCGGGGCTTGCGATCGACGGCGGCAAGGCCGTTGTGTCGTTTGCCCATGTGGGCAGCGGACTGGCAGCGCGGGATGGCAAGCCCCTGTCCGAATTTGAAATTGCAGGTGAGGACGGCAAATTTGTCAAAGGAGACGCGGTCGTCGAAGGGAAGACGATCGTCGTGACCTCCACGGAAATCGAGAAGCCAACGCAAGTGCGCTATGGTTGGCGCAAGACCGCCAACCCGAACTTGATGAACAAGGAGGGTCTGCCGGCCGCGCCGTTCCGCACGAAAGACTGGAAGGGCGGTACGGGGGAGTCCGGCCCCTCGTAGCCCATCAACGTTCACTCATGCCGCGAACGCCAGGGCGACGAAGAGGTCGTCGTCCTGGCTTACATCGTGCCTCGAATATCTCGCTCGCTGAAATGTAACTTCACGTGCTTTTGGCTTGTTCTCACGACATCAACCGCATCCGCATCCATGTCAACCAGGCGATGACGAGTCCGATCAAAAACTGACGTCCTTTCGAATCCCACCGCAAATCCAGAGGCCGGGGTCTGGCAGCGAGCGGATCACAATTCGCGATGCGGCCCGGTCAGGATTTCATCGCGCCAGCCGCTTCGCGCAACTCGCGGAACAATGTCGCCAGGTCCGCCGCCTGATAGTGCGCGTTCAGCCCACTCGGGCTCGGTAGCACCCAGACCCGCGCGTCGCCAATCGTCTCCATTTGGAGGCCAAGCTTCGCCTTGGGTCGGTCGAACGCGACGCGATACGCACCGACGCCCAGGACCGCGAGGAACTTCGGCCGATAGCGCTTCACCTTCGCCCGCAAGCGTCGGCCGCCGGCGATCAACTCGGCTTTGCTCAGCTCATCGGCCGCGGCCGAAGCCCGTGGCACCACGTTCGTGATGCCGTGCCCGAGTTCCAGGAGCTCCCGTTCCTCACACCGGTCGAACAGTCGGGGCGTGAAGCCGGCGGCGTGCAGCGTCGGCCAGAAGCGATTGCCGGGCCGACCGAAGTGATGGCCGATCGCCACCGAGTACAGCCCCGGATTGATGCCACAGAACAACACGGACAGTTCGGGGGCGATCAGATCGCGAATCTTCTTCGTCGCGGCTGCCAGCAAATCGGCCCGCGTCGGGCGGGTCATTTCACCTCACCGAGCATCGCCAACACTTCGCCGACGTTCGTGGCCATGTCAAACGCCCAACATTTCGCTAGCACCGCGTCGGCCGTCGCCTTGCCGTAACGCGGTTCGACGAGGGTGCGGAACTTCGTCTCGACTTCGGCATCGGTCATCGGGTTGCCGGCGTGTCCACGCGGGAACTCGATCTCCTTGCTGAACCGCCGACCATCCGCAAGCGTGACGACGATCCGATTCGGGATGCCCCGCGGGTAGCGCGGCGTCAAGGCATCGTCCAAGTGGACCTTTACGTTCGTGAGCAACGTGAGCACGTCCGGCGACGTGAATCGTTCGGGGTCGAACTGCTTGAGCGTCACGTCACCATCGAGGAGTGCGACGGCGGTGCAGTACGGCAAACTGTGGTCGGCGGTCTCGCGGGTCTTGGGGGCCCAGGCCTCGGCGTACTTGCCGATGATGTTGTAACTCGCCTCGAAGGTGTAGATGTCGACGGTGGCGATCTTCGAGACGTCGCCGATCTCGGCGCGAAGCTTGAGCGCCGCGTCGATGGCGCTTTGCGAATGGTACTCGGCCGGCCAGAACTTGATGTAGGTCGAGCCGATCATGAACGGCGCGTCATCATCGTACTCGGCTCCCATCGGGGCGACGTTGAACGACTCGCGCGTGACCAGCTTCATGAAGCCGAGGTCGCCTTCGAAGATGGGCGAAGGCCCGGTCATGCCGGCCGAAGCCAGGGTCGCGGCGAACACGCCGTTCCGGGCCGCGTTCGCGAAGGCGCAACCCTTCCACATGCTCAGTTCGCCGGACCGCGTCTGCCGCAGGGCGACGTTGCACACGCCCGCCAGGCCGACCGCGTGGCCGAGCTTGGTGGCGTCGAGCCCCATCAACTTGCCGGCGGCCAGCGTCGACGAAATCGCCCCGTAGGTGACGTGATCGACGCCTTGCTTGCGGAGCGAACTGGCGTCGCATAGGCGACATTGAATCTCGTAGGCGAGCACGGCGGCCGTGATCACATCGCGCCCGGACGCCCCGACCGACTCACCGACGGCCAGGACCGGCGCGAGGTTGTCGCTCGGGTGCGCCGGTTCCTTCGAAAGGTACGTGTCGTTGAAGTCGAGATAGCGAATGAGCAGTCCGTTCACGAACGTGGCCCACTCGACGCTCGACCGCCCGCCGCCGAGTAGTGTGGCCCCTGGCTCGCTGCTCACGCGCTTGGCGCATGCTCGCGCGATCGCAAACGCATCAGCCGGCATGGCCCCGACGGCCGTCGCGAACGAATCGATGAGCCGACGTTTGGCTTCGTGAACCGTTGCCGCCGGTAGGTGCTCGAACTTCAGGCGCGTGGCGTACCGGGCGAAGCGCTCGGCCAGCGTGGCGGGTGCGGACATTTCGGCTCCGTGACGGACGGAAAATCGGAGTTGGGTTGAGTCGCTCGCTATTTCTTCTTCGGCACGCTCGGCGGCG
>JANLUE010001404.1:0-2382 GCA_031363325.1 Gemmataceae bacterium | reverse complement strand
TTCGAGCGTCAGCTTGATTTTTGAATCCATCCGGACCGTGCTGGACGAGACCTCGGCGACCAACTCGGGCGCGCCCGAGATGTAGTCGTCCGAGTCTTCTTCCGCTTGGCCGCCCCGCCCCGGCTCGATCATCAGCAGGACATCGGGTTGTGGTTCGTTGTCGTCATCAAGCCGGACAGTCGCGTTGTCGCTCGTATAGGTACCGTGAGTCTTGATCGCATAGTAGGCGAGTAAACAGTTCAACTCGGAGTGCGGTCGACCGTGGGACTGGTTGTGGACTGGAGAGGGCATAGAGACGATCCCTTCGATCAGTTCGGCCTTTTTGACGTTGGGCATTGCCTCGTATCGGCGCTCGAACTCGGCGCGGGTCAGGCGATCGCCCGCTTGGAGCTTGGGAATTCGCTCGGCTTCTGATCGTGGTACGGGAAGCGTTGCTGGCATGATCTTTCTCATTGGAACCAACCCATCCACTAATGTAAACGACCGATGGGCGAGCGGTCAAGTCGGCCGTGCCGCGATACGATGGCCATTCAAGGGGTGCCGTTCACATGAACTTCGACCCGAAGCGAGCCGAGGCGAACGCGCGAGCCGCGAGCACCGAGGACTTGCTCGATCGCGTCACCGTGTACCGGGCCGACCTGGAGCCAGCGGCGTTGCCGATCATCCTCACGGAACTTCGTTCTCGCGGCGTGGACGCCGCCTCGATCGTCGCGCATGAGGTCGAACTCGGCGACGTACTTTGCGATGCGACGGGATCGCCCCGACCCTGTTCGTTCTGTCGTCGGCCCGCCATCGAAGTTCGCTGGGCATGGCATCGCATGTTTGGCAAGGTTCCCCTGTTCCCCTGGCGCTATCGCTGGTGCGAGATTCACAATCGACCCGGCGCTGTCCAGCTTCGCTGAATCGAACTAGAATCCCGCGAAACCTCTCCGAGATGCCGCCATGCGTCGCGCCTGCTTGCTCGTGTTGTTCGTCGTCGCTTCATCGATCGTGGCCGCCGACCCGACGGTTCGCGTCGGCTCAGCGGCCGTCGAACTCGAAGCGTCCGACGACATGATTATCGGCGGCGGAATTTTGCCGGGCTACACGAAGGGCCAAGACGGCAAGCTCCGGGCCGTCGCGGTCGTTGTCGAGAAGCCCGGCGGGGGCAAGCTTGCGATCGTCGCTTGCGATGTCTTGATGATGAACCGCGATCTGCTCGACCCGGCCGCCGAGGAAGTCGCCAAGGCGCTCGGCATTCCGGTCGCGAACGTGTTGATCAATTGCACGCACACGCACCATGCTCCGAGCACCTGCACCGTTCACGATTACCCGCGCGATGAACTGTTCTGCCGGCGAACGCAGGCGGCGATCGTGAAGTCCGCTAAGGAAGCGAACGCGAAGTTGAAAGACGGCGCGGCCACGTTTCACTTCCGGCTTGGCGAGGAATCGTCCGTCGGCCAGAACAGTCGCCTTCTCCTGAAGGACAACTCGATCTTCTGGATCGGCCCGCGCGACGACACCGTTCGACCAACGGGGCCATTCGACCCGGAGCTGCCGGTACTCGCTTTCCGCGGCGCGGATGGCAAATCGAAGGCGGTCGTCTTCAATCATTCGACGCACACGATCGGCACGCGTGGGCCCGGCCGCTCGCCCTCCTTCTATGGCCTCGCCGCCCAGGACCTCGAGACCGAACTCGGCGGCACGTTTCAGTTCCTCGAAGGTGCTTCGGGCTCGACGCACAACTTGAACCTCACGGGGACCGAGTGCGCCCTGCGGATCAAACAAGCGGTCAAGGACGCGCTCGCGAAAACGGATGAGCATCCGGTCGAACGGATCGCGGGAATCAAGAAGTCGTTCGCCTACAAGGTGCGGACGTTCGACGAGGCGAAAGAAGAGGCGGCCGTCACCGCCTATTGTCGCGTTCGCGCCCCGAAGGGAGCCGACGACATCATCAAGGTATTCCGCGATCAGCGCAAGGTGCTCGCGCCGCAACAGGGCCAGGAACGAACCACGTGGATTCAAGCGGTATTGATCGGCGATGTCGCGATCGTCGGCGTGCCGGCCGAGTTCTTCACGGCGCTCGGCCAGGACATCAAGCGTCGTTCGCCGTTCCGGTACACGTACGTCGCAGAGCTGGCGAACGACTGGATCGGCTATCTGCCGGATCGCAAGGGCCACGCGGACGGGGGTTATCAAACCTGGACGGGCCTGCACAGCTTCGCCGAACCCGGCACGGGCGAACGCGTCGTCGATGCGGCCGTCGCGATTCTGAAAGACCTGTTAGCCGCGCGGCGCTAGTCTCGTCAGTTTTCCTTTGACGGGCTCCGCCGATTCGTCGCTCTGAATTCGGTGTCGCCCCGACCCCGGCCTCGCTCGAACCGCGTCGCGGTTCTGCGCTCG
>JANLUE010001370.1:0-5426 GCA_031363325.1 Gemmataceae bacterium | reverse complement strand
CTCGAGCGTCTCCTGATCGGTCTTCGCCTCGTACGTTAGGCCAGTGCGACGCAGGATCGGGAGCTTCAATTCGTCGTACAGAACCTCCCGAAGTTGCTTGAGCGAGGCGATGTTGAACTCGCGGCCCGCGAGCCCGTGAATCCGCTTCTCCAATTCGGCGAGCTTCGTTTCCATCTCGCCGGAGAGCCGCTTCAGGAATGGGACATCGAGCCGGATGCCCGTCGCCTCCAGGTCGGCCAACACTTCGATCAGCGGAATTTCGATCGTCGCGTAGATGTTTCTCAGATTGGCCGTGTCGAGTTCCGCTTCGAGTTTGCTCGTTAGTCGCCAAGCCGCGTCGGCGTCCTCGGCCGCGTAGGCGCACACGCGGGCGGTCGGCACGTCGACCATCGACTTCTGATTCTTCCCTTTGCCAATCAGCTCCGTAATCGAAACGTTTTCGTGTCCAAAGTACTTCCGGGTCAGGTCGTCGAGGTTGTGGACGCGGTCGCCCGAATTCAGCAAGTAGTGGGCGATCATCGAATCGCCGACCACGCCATGCAACTCCACGCCCGCCGCTTTCAGTACGATCTGGTCGTACTTGATGTTCTGATTCACCTTCTGGATGGCGTGGTCTTCGAAGATCGGCTTCAAGTCGCTTAAGACCGCATCCGGGTCGAGCGTCGGTTCCCCCTTCGGTCCGCGAACGGCGACGTAGAAGCCTTCCTCGTCTTGCCACGAGAACGCGTAGCCGATGATCGGATTGCGAAGCGGGTCAAGGCCGGTCGTCTCGAGATCGAACGCGAACCGAGTCTTCTTTCGCAATTGTTCGAGAAACGCCGACCACTTCTCGGAAGTGTCGATCAAGTGGTAGTCGGTCTTCCAGTTGTCGGGCACGGCGACCGGCGCGGGCTTCGCTTCGACGTTGGCACCGAACGGAAACTCTTCCGGAGTCACGTCCTCCGGTGTTCCGGCGAACAAGTCCCCTTGGGTCGGGCCCTTGTTCGATTTCGGCATCGGGGCGCTGAGGCCGATCGCCGCGAGCAACTCCGTGTTCTTCGACTTACCGGTCGCCTTGAGCGAATTGCGAAGTCGGAACGCGTATTGTCGAAAGCCAAGTTCCTCGAAGATCGCGAGTAGCTTCGGCCCGTCCCACGGCTGGCGATGCCAGTTCTCCCAATCCAAATTCATCGGCACGTTGATGTCGAGCCGCACGAGCTTCCGCGAGCGTTCCAGGTCGCCCGATTCGATCGTCTTCTTGAAGTTCTCCTTCATCTTGGGCTGTTTGATTTCGTCGACATGGGCGACGATGTTGTCGAGCGTGCCGTACTGTTGCAGCAACTTGGCGGCCGTCTTTTCGCCGACCCCCGGCACGCCCGGCACGTTGTCCACGCTGTCGCCGACCATCGTTTGAAAGTCGACGACCTGTTCCGGCGCGATCCCCCAGTCGGCGAGCAACGCGGCCCGGTCCATCGCGGTTTTCTTGCGGAGGTTGTAAAGCCGCACGCGATCGGAAATGACCTGGCGACAGTCCTTGTCCGAGGTGCAGATCGACACTTCAATGCCGCGCTGGTCGGCCGCCTTCGCGACGGTGGCCATCACGTCGTCCGCTTCGAAGCCGGCCATGGACAGGCAGGGCACGTTCATCGCGGCCATGACTTCTTGAACCAGCGGAATCTGCGAGATCAAGTCCGGCGAGGGCGACGGTCGATGGGCCTTGTAGTCGGGGAACATTTCCGATCGGAACGTTGGCTCCTTGCGATCGAACGAACAGAGCAGGTAAGTCGGCTTCACGTCGTCGGCCAGGTGCATCAGGTCGCGGGTGATCCCGAAGACCGCGTTGGTGGGCCGACCATCCGGCGCGCTCATCGGCGGGATGGCGTGAAACATCTGATAGATGAGGGCATGCGTGTCGAGGATGTAGAGGGTCGGAGTGGCGGACATGCGAGCCGTTCCGGGCAGGCTTGGAGAAAGCCGAATCAGTCGAGACGAGTCAAGAACCGCAGCCAACAGACAGGTACCAACTTGATTTATGCGAATCGGCAGGGCGGGCCAGTGCGAGTACACCGCCATCTCCGGTCTACTTGCGGTCGAGCGCGTTCATCATGCGGAGAAGTTCCGTGACGTGATTCTGGCAACGCGGCAAGAGACGATAACGAATCAAGTCCTTGCAGTCAGGATCGATGTCTGGATGGGTCAGGGCCGATTCGTAGCGCCCGATGCCGACTTCTTCACCTTCCTTCAACGTGCCGAGGGCGGTGACTGGGCCAAGAATCTTCGCCGTACCCGTGACGGCCGCCGTGAACGCACCCCAGATGCCGGAACGTTGCGCGGGTTCGCCACCGAAGTGTCGAACGCGTTCGCGGAGTACGGCCGCCGCCTCATCGTGATCTCCGCGCATCCGATGGAGTGTGGCCGACTGCGCTCGACCTTCGAATTTCAAGAGTACCTGATCGTACGATTCGACGGCTGATACTTCTCCCCGCAATAGGGAGTTCAACGCGTCGATGTCGCAGGTTTCCCCATAATCATCAATGCCCTTGCGGGCGGTCGAGTCCGGATACATTTCATTTTCTCACGGAACGGAATACGGACGATCAACTTCAGTGATGCAAGTGCGGTGCCATCGCCGATGGCGCCTGAACTCGGCAGGGTCGGTTCCGAAGAAAGTGATCTTCCACTACGATTGTCTGACGGGCAGTCGGCTCCGCTTGGTTGCGTGCGGGCCGCAACCTCACGTGATCTCGTCCGGATCGCGGTTGCGTTACTTGAGGCTCTATGTCGATCGACGATCAGTTTTCCTGGGCCAGCCCCGCGCTGCGTGCGCGCCTGCTCACCGACCCGGCCGCGGCCTTACGCGAGCGTGGCATCAATCCGCCGGCCGACTTGCCGTTGCCAATCGTCCACGAGTTCATCCGCGTGGCGTGGCTTCAGTGGGTTGACGGCGAAATTGTCCCGATCGATCAATTTCAAATTGACCCCCAGGACGAGGGGCTGTTGTTCGGCCGTGGGGCCTGGGAATCGACGCGTACGGTGAACGGCGTGCCCTGGCTCTGGAACCTGCATCTCGATCGTCTTCGCCGCACGGCCGAATTGCTCGCCATCGACCTCGCGCCGGCTCGATTGCCGACGAGCGACCAGGTCGCGGACTTCGTCCGATCGCTCACCGCGCAGGACGTGATTCTTCGACTGAACGTCAGCGCGGGCCGACCGGGCGTGCCGGGCCTCGTCTGGATGAGTGCCGCCCCGATGCCCGTGCCGATGGACGCCATCCGCCTGAAATCTTCGGTCAACCCCGTTCACAAAGGGCAACCATACCTCACGCTGAAGACCTTTCAGTACGCGACGCGCTTGCGGATCGGACAAGAAGCCTTTCAGGCGGGGTTCGATAGCGCGCTGATGGTCGATTCAGAAGGGTGCATCCTCGAAGCGGCTCACGCCAATATCTTTCTGCGCCTGGCCGATGGCTGGGTCACGCCGACGGCCGACGGGGGACTGCTCCCGGGCACCGTGCGCCAGGTCGTGATGCAACAGGCCCCGGTCGGGATCCGCGAGCAGAAGGTGCCGCTCGCGTCTCTCGGCGAAGTACGCGAGGCGTTCGTCACGAACAGCAATCTGGGGATCGTGCCGGTGTCACAGATCGACGCCTACCAACTTCGAATCGGCGATGAAACGCTGGGGCTGAAGCGCTGGCTCGAACCGCCGCCCCCGGCCGGGCCACAGTATCGTTTTCGGCAAACGGAGCTGGCCCGGCGGTAGGCGCGAGTCGTCACCCCTACGGAAGCCGAGATCGGAGTTCGGCGAGTTCCCGCTCAAGTTGCTCGCGGGCAAGCCGTTCGGATTCGGCACGTGCAGTCGCGGCGTCGGCTTCCGTTCGCGCGGCATCCGCTCGGGCCTCGGCGTCCGCACGCTTTTGCCGTTCGATATCGACGCCCTTCCACGCCAAATCGCGTTCGCGCTCCGCCTTCTTCCGCGCGGCTTCCTCCTGTATTCGGGCGGCGACTTCGGGAAGCACGACGCGATTCCCGTCTCGATCCAAGAAACCCAGTCGCGCTTCGTCGCGGAACAGGAACAACCCCAGTTCCTTGCTGAAGAGTCGGCCCTCGTTCAAGGGGATCGTGTCGAACTCGTCGTCATCGGTTCGTCGATAGCCGAGCAGGGACGGATCGAGGTATTCCTCGAACGGGTCGAACAGGAAATACTCCTGAACGCCCCAGACGTCCTGATAGATTTCGTATTTGTCGGTGAGGTCTTCGTTTTTGGTCGTCTTCGAAGTGAACTCGATCACGACTCGGGGGAACGCCCCTTCCTCCCACGTCTTGAAAATCGGGCGGTTGTGATTCGGCACGCCCCAAACCACGAACGTGTCCGGGGACCGGACCTTCTGCGGGTTGCCTTCGACGTAGTAGACGAGCAGGTTTCCCGAAACATAGACGTTCGAGTCCTTGGCGAAATGCCCTTTGAGGGTTTCGACCGTCTCGTTCAGGATCGTCCGGTGAATGTCGGTTTCGGCCATGGGCTTGCCATCCGAACTGGGGTATTCCACTTCCGGCTGTTGAAGCACGGCGGTTGACATGGTTCCTCCGGACATCAAGCTCGAAACGAGCGCCACGGAACGATCTTACTCGGCGTCGAATTCGATCCCAAGTCGAATTCGGCTCGGCGTGCCCGGTGCCCCTACGGAAATTCCGCCGGATTGTTCTGGCGGAACGGGCGAAAAGCTGGTAGACAATACATATCCCAGGAATTTCGGGGTGCCCTCTCATGACTCGCATGACCCGTGAGTTTTCGCTCGTCCTCGTTGGCGCTGGCATTCTGACGGCCGGATACTTCCTCTACCCCGAGGATGATCTGCAGGCCAAGCAGGACGATGCGGCCGCCAAGCAGGTGGCCGGCAACAACAATAACGGCCAGCGCACCCATCGATCCGGGTTCATCTGGATCCACACGGGCTACTATGGCGGGGGTTACGGGGGCGGTTCTTCGCGGCCGGTCGCCATGGGCGGAAATGTTTCGCGTGGCGGGTTCGGTGGCATCGGCCACGCTTCGGCCGGCGCCTGATCCTCACTTCCGAGCGGCCCGGCCATGCACCGGCTCACCCTGGACCCGCGGCCAAACTGGCAAAAGCGCGTCGAAGAACACGGCCTCATGTTCCACACCCTGAAGGGGGAACCCTACTGGGACGAGACGGCCGCGTACCAACTCTCGAGCTACGAAGTCGATACCCTCGAACTCGCCGCCAACACGCTCCACGAAATGTGCCTCGACCTCGTTCAAGAGGTCATCGACGAAAAGCAATTTGGCCTGTTTCTCATCCCCAAGGAATTCGAGGAGATGGTCGAACGCTCCTGGAAAGAACAGGAGCCGAGCATCTATGGTCGATTCGACCTGGCCTACGATGGGGCCGGTGCGCCGAAGCTCCTCGAGTACAACGCCGACACGCCGAC
>JANLUE010001325.1:0-5094 GCA_031363325.1 Gemmataceae bacterium | reverse complement strand
GCCCAGGGCAAGATGGCGCAGCCATCGCCGCCCTGGGTCAGGTCCGCTCAACTCTGGGTTGGCAATTGGGTGGCGTTTTCAACCTGAAGCTCGATAGCCTGCAGCCGATTGATCGTTCCACCGATCCCATCGCCGCATAGGATGCCGTTCTGAAAGGAACGGCGCGCATGCCCACCGGCGAAGCGATCGATGTCTTCTTCAAGTACCTGGGCTACCTCGCGCCGCTCGTCGGCGGGCTCGCCGTCTGGGCGATCACCAAGTATTGGAAACTCCTCCATTCCGAACGCGAAGGCGTCGCGCTTCGCAAAGAGAAAGAAATCCTCGAAGCCAAGCTGGCCGATGCCCGCGCCGAGCGCTCCGAACTGCAGGTCAAATTCGACGAACGCTACGACCATCAGCGGGCGAAGTACCATGAGGCGTACGACAAATTCCAACGGTTGAAGTCGCTCTACCTGACGACAAAAGCGAAGCTCGACGGGCGGCCATCGCCGGACCGTGTGGATGAACTTTTGGGAAAGGTCGCCGCACGAACGGCCGAATTGGAAAGCGCGATCGCCGAAGTTCGCCAGGGGGCGGCAACGCACGAGGCCCAGGCCCGCGAACTCGTTGCGAGCCGCGAACTGATTGGCCACCTCGGCCAACAGATCGCCGACCGCGATGCCGAAATCGCCACGGTTCGCCAGGATTCGGAGGAACTCCAGCGCCGCTTCGCCGCCGCCGCCAAGTTCGATGGCCGACTCTGGCTGCGCGAGCCCGTCGGCCCCGTCCCGCCCTTTCGACCACGGACCGAACGCGATTCGGTAATCATCTCGGTGCTGAACCTGAAGGGCGGCGTCGGCAAGACGACGATCGCCGCCAACCTCGCGGCCACGCTGGCCCGACCCGACGGGAAAACGCTGCTCGTCGATCTCGACTATCAACGGTCGCTGTCGATGTTGTTGGTCGCGGACAAGGATCGCGGTTTGCTGCATCGCGGCGGGTCGTCGGTTCAACATTTTCTGGCGGCCGACGCGCATCCGCTTGCCGACTTGACTCGGCGAACTGTCCAACTCGATCCCGACGTGGCGAATTGTTCGCTGCTGGCCAACAGTGATTCGGGCGACGAGGACCGAGCCGATGGCCTCGAAGAGACCGAGACGAGACTGATGGCCGAGTGGCTCTTCGACCCGACCCGGCCCGACCCGCGGTTCTTCCTGCGCGACGCGCTCCATTCGAAAGAGAACCCGTATCGCTATGTGTTGCTCGACTGTCCGCCGCGCCTGACGACCGCGTGCGTCGCCGCCCTGGCGGCGAGCGACTTCGTGTTGATCCCCATCGTGCCGGACGCCCTATCGACGCGAGCCGTCGAGAACTTGTTGCGCACCTTGAAACGATTCCGAGAGAACTTGCTGCCCGAGTTGTTCATTTTGGGAATCGTGCCGAACATGGTGCGCGTGCGGAATAGTGCCCCGATCAGCGATCATGCGGCCGCGCTGGGTGAACTCCGGGACCTTCTGCCCGTCTGGGACAATACCGCCAAGATCACGAAGGCAATGATCAAACACGATACACAGTTTGTCGAATCGGCCGCCGCGCTCGACGTTGGTGGCAAGCCCAAACTCGCCATCTCGAACCCGGATGTCCGGGCCGGCTTTGAAGCCCTCGCCCGGGAACTCGAAAAGGAAATCGACCGCCATGCGCGTGACCGCTCTGCAACTGTTCCTGCGAAGCCTGGCCCCCGCGCTCGAGGCCGCCGGTGACGGCACGGCGGCGCGAACTGTGACTGCCGCCAGCCAGGCGCTCGAACCATTTGGCTCGCTGGGGCTCGATGAATTCGCGGCGTTCCTCGCCCGCGCCGTCGAATTTCAACGCGACGGGTCGGTTCGCATACCGGGTGCTGGCGACCTGGCGGCCGAGCGGCTGACCAACGCGGCTCAGCAACTGACGACGGTTCTCGGCAAACTTGATGCGCCGAACGCCACACAAGATCTCGAAGAGGCGCGGACCGCGATCGGCGCGGCGTTGCGTGAACTGGCCGGCCGGGCCGGGCTCGCCGTCACATTGAAGGCGGACGCCAAGTGGGCCGACGCGCAGGTGTCGGCCGCGCGGATTGGACCACGCGTCGAGGCGATTCGCCAACTCGCGGTGCGAATCCGTTCACCCGAGGACTACGCGGCCATCGGCGACGAACTCGCACGGCTGACCGGGGAAATTGCACCGGCCGATTTGAAACCAATCGGCACCGAGTTCGGCGTCAAGGCGACCGCGAAGACGCCCGCCGCGAAAATGCTGGCCGACGTGTTGGCGAAACTGTCCGGCCACGAGCCGGCCAAGGCGAAGCCCGCGAAGAAGGGCGTCGACCCGGCCATCGTCGAAGCACACGGCCGACGCCTGACGGAACTGTTCGCCCGAGCCGCCGGGCCGGATGGATTGCCGGACGCCGAGGTGGCCGAGGAAATGGCGCGACTGGAAGGGCTCGCGAAGCCGATGTTGCTCGCGATCGTCGCCCTGGCCGGGATCGATGGCGTGAAAAGTTCGGACAAGGTCGATTCGATTTTGCATCGCGTCCGCAACCGTCTCACGGTCGCGCAACGGGCCAAGGAACGAACCGACGCGTAGAACGATCTGACCTCTCCGGCCCGCCCCGTGCGAGATCTTTGATGTCCCTACCCCTGGCCGGGAAGACGGTCGCCCTCGCCGAAGGCCGACAACTCGAAGAGTTGGCCGGCCTCCTGGAGAAAGAGGGGGCGACCATTTTTCGCTGCCCCCTCCTCAGCATCCTCGACGCGCCCGACGCGACACCAGTCCTCGCCTGGCTCGACGAACTCATCGCCGACGAGTTCGATTACGTGGTCCTGCTCACCGGCGAAGGCCTGCGCCGCCTGACGAGCTTCGCCGATCGGGCGGGTCGCAAGGACGAAGCCGTCGCGGGCTTCGGTCGAACCGCGATCGTGACGCGTGGTCCCAAGCCCGTGCAGGCACTCAAGGAAGTCGGCCTCAAGCCGACCCTGATCGCCGCCGCTCCGACGACCGAGGGCGTGATCGCAACCCTGCGAAATGAGCCCCTGGCCGGCACGACCGTCGGGGTGCAACTCTATAGCGAAGCGAACCCGCCGCTCGCGGAGTTCCTAACTTCGGTCGGTGCGACCGTTCGCGAAGTCCAGCCGTACGTGTACGCTGCGCTGGCCGACGCCGACCGCGTCGCTGATTTGATCAATCGGGCGGCCGCCGGTTCGATCGACGCCGTGGCCTTCACCAGTTCGCCGCAAGTCGATCGACTCTTTGATGTCGCCAAGGAACGCGGCCTGAGCGAGGCACTCACGCGCGGCCTCGGTCGAGTGAAAGTCGCGTCGGTCGGCCCGCTCGTGAGCGAGGCGTTGCGGAGTCGCGGGGCTCGCGTGGACGTTCAACCCGAACAAGGATTCCAAATGAAGAATCTGGTCGTGCACATTCGGCGTTCGTTTGGCGGGGCATGATACACTCGGCCCATCAAGTTCCGACCATACGGCGATAGAATCGTCCCATGTCCGCGCTTCAGGCTTTGTCGTTCGCTCGGCCTTCCTTCCTGTACCTCGTGGTATTGGTGCTTGGCTTCGGCGTGATGGCGATCGTCGCGGCCCGGCGTCGACGGGCCGCCCTGGCCCGGCTCGGCCGACCGGAAACGGTGCTTGGGCTCAGTTCGTTTCGCGCGAGCATTCGGCGTCGATCGCGGTTCCTGTTGTTCCTTGGGCTCACCGCGTTGGCGGGCGGAATCGCGGGGCCGCGCTGGGGCAAGGGCGGCGAATCCGGAGTCGTGGTCGGCCGCGATCTCGTGGTGGTTCTCGACCTGAGTCGCAGCATGTCCGCCAACGACATGGCCGACCCCGTCCATCGCGAACGCTGGCAATCGGCCCGAGCGGGCCTGATCGCACTCGCATCCGACCTACAAACGCGCGGCGGGCATCGGCTCGCACTGGTCGTGTTCGCGGCCCGCCCCTGGGTCATCTGCCCGCTCACGTCGGACTACGACCACTTCCGGGCGCGGCTCAACGAGTTCAGCCCGACCGCTCCGCCGCCCGAAGTTCGGCCCGACCCGGACGAACCGTTTGTGACCGGAACCGCGATCGGTTCGGCGATCCGGGCCGCGATCGCCGCGCACGATCCGCGATTTCCCGGCTACCAGGACATACTGTTGCTCAGCGATGGAGACGGGCCGGGCGTCGAGGCGGAGATCGAAGTCGGCTTGCGTGAAGCGGCCGATCGGCAGATTCCGGTTCACGTGGTTGGCCTGGGAGACCCGGTGAACCCGACGGCCATGACCATCGGCGACGGCGACGGTGTCGAACTGTATTCGACGAAGCTTCAAGAGGGGGTCTTGAAGGACCTCGCCCGCCGAACGCGTGGCGAATATCTGCCGGCCAGGCGCGACGTGCCCCCCCTCGCCGATTGGTTCGCCCGTGCAATCGAGCCCCGCCCGAGCCGAGAACTCGCGGACGACATGATCCCACAACCCAAGGACCGTTCGGTGTGGTTCCTTGCGGTCGGCCTGATGTTATTGGCGTTGGCGTGGCTTCGAGAGGCGTAAGGGCTTGTAGCCACTCTTCAACCGAAGCTCCGAAGTTAAAGCCCATTCCGATTGAGACCTGGAGTTCGCCGCGATTAGGCGAGCCGGTGTGGCGTAAGCCCACCGGGTGGCCTCGCAATCGCTTCACCAGTGTGTTTCGCACAAAACCCCGGAAGTCCCGAGTGATCTCGATTGGGCGGGCGCGGGGCGATTCACCCGATGGGCTATACCTCCCACCGGCTCGCCTCGCCCGCCAGATTGCTCCCACTTTCAACCACAACTGGGTTTAGCGTTCTCGATTGCGAATTCATCAGGAAGTGGTCGCCGTCGCCCGCACCCAAATCTCGCCGAATGGTTCCGCCTGTTCCAATTCAATTTCCAATTGTTTCATCAACTCGAGAACGGCAAGGAACAAGCCGATGAGTCGAGTTTTATAGTGCGGCGGGTCGAACAGGTCGCGGAAGGGCATGCTGTCGCCGTGACTCAGTTTCTCGCGGACCAGATCCTGATAGTCGGCCTGCGAGGTCTCGTCGGCGACGATGTGTTGCGGCTGGAGGGCTTGTGTTTCCCGT
>JANLUE010001318.1:0-2427 GCA_031363325.1 Gemmataceae bacterium | reverse complement strand
GGGCGGCATCGACCTGGATTTGTTGTGACCAAAGTTTCGAGGCAGTTTGAGCATGGAACCCGTCACAGACAAAGAAGCCGCCGAACTCGACCAACAACTCAACGAGTTGATCGACCGCGAGCACGCTGTCAGCCTGCGGATCGAGTCGCGCCTGGAAGTGGGCCTCGGGTCCGATCCGAAACTTGATGCGAAGCTCGAAGCGATCCTTGCCGAGCGTTCGCGAGTGCTCGGCCGAATGGAAGTGCTGGGCACGGGCTTGAACAAGGCGGCGATCGTGGATCTCCGCCCTGCTCTGGCAGAAGCTCGCCGCGAAGAGTCCTGAAACATTCGCCCGCCAACGGAGAAGCAAATGAGCAAGCCACTGTCCGCGTTCATCGAGCCGGGCGAATCCCGGCGCGCAACCCTCGAAGGCAAACCCGGATTGCATCCGGAAATTGAGTTCGAGTTCAAGCCCGCGACCTACGAAGAGCGGTGCAAATTCCTGGACTCGGCGCAAGGACTGGATCGCCGGCCGGCGGTCGCGTCCGAGCGACTCGCCAGACACGTCATGGATTTGAGGGTGAGTGGGTCGGAACAAATGATCACCCTCACCAAAGAACTAGCGACGCGGCTTCACCCCGAGTTGTTCACGCGTGCCGTCGAAACGGTTTTGGGTGATCACGGCGGCGACCTGGCCGAATAGTAAACCGGTCGCGCCGTCCGGGTTCGCCCGTAGAAGGAGTTGACCATGGACAGCGGCGACATGCGTCTCAAGGCGACGCTCGAATTCGATGCCCGAACGCAACAAGCTGCGGCCGAAGTGGGCAAACTCGAAAAGTCCGTGCGCGCGGTCGACCGCGCCGCGGTCGATGCGAACGCCCACCTCGAAAAAATGGGCAGCGGTTATCACGGGCCGGGCGGAAGTTCGACGTACAGCCTCGCCGGCGGATACGGTCCGCCCCCGTTGCCCGGCTCGAAGACGTACGCGCAACAGTCAGCCGCGAGTTTGATGCACGGCCAGCAATATCAGCCCGGAGCATCGCCCTTCACACATCGCACGCCCACCGACCCGAAGCGCGATCCGAAGCCGAAGGTCGAGGAAGACGGCTTCCGGAAGATGCTCGAGTTCGCCGGCAAAATGGCGGGCGGGTTGTTGTTGGTCGGGAAGGCCGCCGAAGCCGCGGCGGCCGGCCTGAACTCGTTCGCAATGCAAACCAATTCGCTGGGGTATCGTCAGACCGGCGCGAACCGGATCATCGGGGCCGGCGTGAGCGGAATTCATGCCATTCCGATCGCCGCCGGAAGTGGGCACTTGGATTTATCGATGGCGTCTACAACGAGCGCGATCAAGAGTCGAAGATCATCGAGTCGACCCGCAAGTCCGTGAGAGAATTGGCCGCCCTGTGTCTCGAGGCGATGGATGAGAAAAATTACGATCTGCGCGGCCTGCCCGGCGACGTGTCCGACGCCGCACTTCCAACGGTGCACTGGGATTGTGACAACCCCGCCCAGGCCCTCGACTCACTCGTCCAGCAATTCAACTGCCGAGTTGTCCACCGCCCAGTCGCGAACGACGTGCTGATCGCCTCGATGGGGAACGGGGCGACCCCGCCCGAGTCGGCCTTCAGCGATTTCAGCCCGGCGTTCGACTCGCCAGTCCGCCCGAAGAAGCTCCGCCTGTTCGGCGCGCCGGCCGCGTTCCTGTGCCCGGTCGTGCTGGAAGCCGTGGGCGAGGATTTGGACGGGTCGATCGTGCCGCTCGACGATTTGAGCTACAAGCCGACGGCCGGCTGGTCGAAGTCCACCCCTACCTTCATCTCGAAAAACTCACTCGTCCTCGCCGAGAAATACCGGGCACGCGGCTTCACGGGCAACGATGTCGAAACGGCGGCGCGGAAGTCCCTCTATCGGTTTTACCGGGTGACGGTGAACCCGGTGACGGGCAAGAAGTTCACGGTGCCGGGGCTCGACGCCTTTTTCGCGTCGCTGGGCGAAGTTCCCCCGGACTTCACGTCCTATCGACAAATTGTGCCGCTGCCGATGGCCGTCGGCGTCGGTCGCGACGAGAACCGGAAGCTCTACGCCGACCCGCCGAAGGTGTATGGCGTTCACACCAACGGCCAACTCGCCCTCGCGTTCGCGGCGGCGAACACGGGCAACACCGAGGCGGACGCGCGGGTCACCTGGCGATTCTCAGTGGACTCGGCGCGCGGGTTGGTGATCTTCGAAGCCCCGGTCTATCGCGTGAACATCGGCCGCGTCGATCTGCCTTTGACGTTGCCGTTCGGGTTTGGAGGAATCACCGTCCGGCCGGGCGAATACGGGCCGGCGGAGATCGTCCTGCTCACCTCGATCTACATCCGCGACGGGCTCACGAATCAAGTCGTCCGCTTCTGGAAGGACCGCGAGGTTGGTGGGAGGACGATCGCCGAGCCGGCCGACCCGTCG
>JANLUE010001282.1:0-5508 GCA_031363325.1 Gemmataceae bacterium | reverse complement strand
TGCCGCCGATGTGGTACGCCACCCACTGCGTCAGTCCGTGCCTCGCGATCCTGAGCACGCCCGGCAAGCCGGCGCTCGCCGAACACGTCGTCTGTCATGGCTCGGGCCGAATTTCCGAGAACCTGATCGCCAAGTACAACTCGCCGTTCGCGATCGAGACGGCCACGTTCGCGATCAAGGGCTCCGATGTGTGCGCCGAAGTGACGCGCAGCCTGTTCGACACCGCCCGACAGTACCGCGAGAGCTTCGACGTGTTGGCGACCCGCGTCAGCTTCGAGTGGCAGCAAGTCGAGAACGAACTGCCCGTCCTGCACACGAAGGGCCTGCCCGAAGGCGACATCCCGCGGCGAATCAAGGTGCCCGATTACGCGGGCCGTTTGCCGGAACCGATCCGCAAATTCACGGGTGCGATCCACGACGCCACGCACCTGAGCTTCGTTCAAGGTGGCGGGCACGGCGGTTCGCATCCGCACCTGGCGCACAACTTCGTGATGGCGTGCCTCGGGAAACAACTGCCGTTCCCCGACGCGCCGACGAGTGCGAACTGGACGGCGGTGGGAATCTGTGCCCACGAGTCGGCGCTCAAGCGCGGCGACAAGATCAAGCTTCCCGACTTTTGACTCTTGGACGTTGCCACTCGCCCGAACTCAACAACCGCGCGGCTCGGCACGCGACATACCCGAGTATCGGCACGCTCACCTGAACCGCGTAGCCGATCGTTTGTTGTTGCAGCTTCGTCAACGGCGTCGACACGAAGAGTGCGAGCCACGCGATCGCAAAAAGGGGAAGCCATTCCGATCGTTGCTCCGGTTGGCGATACCACAAGAGCGCGGCCGGGATCAGGGCCAGGGACCATTCGTAGGTCATCGTGTGCGGCGACGCCCAGAGCGTGACGAACACGGCGGCCGCGAACAGGACTGGCCGATCTGATGTGCGCGTTCGGAAAAACAGGAACGCGATCACACCGAGGGCCAATCCAACGAGCCCAATCGCGTTGCCGATTGATTTGTCATCGGTGAGCAACGCGCCGAAGCCGCGTGGCGTGTGCAGATTGTAAAACTCGAACGCATCGTACCGGGCGATGGCCGGCAGATTGTTCAACCAGGCATGCGTCTCGCCGGGGACGAAGACTGCGCTGACCGCCGCGAAGATTGCCCCGGTTGTTCCCAGTCCGAGCCACGCCGGCCAAAAGCGACGAACGTCGATGAGCCACCAGAGGCCGAGACCCAGCAACAGTTGCGGCTTGTACAGCAGCAGCCCGGCAGCCAGACCGGCGGCGAACGGGCGATCGCGATTCAGGGCCGCGAACGCGCCGCAGAAGATCGCAAAACTTAACAGGGGGTTTTGCCCGAAGCTAACAGTTGCAAACACGGGGTAGAACGTGAGCGCCCACGGCAGCACGCGCAACCACTCGCGCCCGACGAGCAACCACAAGCCGAGCATCAAACATCCGAGACTGATCGTTGCCCAAATTGCGAAAGACGCGAGGTACGGCAAGCGGGCCGTTGGTTCGTAAAGCAACGCGTAGAACGGCGGATTGCGATAGGGGTCGATGAACCCGGGCTTGCCCGTGATCGTCTCCTGACGCGATTGAAACTCTGTTAGATTTGGATATTCGAACAATGCTTCGCCGCGACCATCGACTAACAGTTGTGCGGCCGTGTGAAACGCGGTGTGATCCGTGCCGATCACCTGGCCGTTGCGGTCGAGATTGCCCGAGCCGAGCAATGAGGTGACGACCCAGAGGAGCCACATCAACCCCCCGGCCACGAGGGCGAGCCGGGTGCGGCCCACCAGCAGTTCCGAGACGCGGTTCATGGCACGGCCAGGACGGCGCGGGCCTGGTCCTCGGGCACGTCGTCGAAGGCCGACACTTCGCCGAGCCGCGTCGGCAGGATGAACCGCAACCGCCCGCCGACGTTCTTCTTGTCGCGACGCATCACATTCAACATCGCGTCGATCGCCCATTCCGGCTTGCGCTCGGTCGGCAGGCCGAATCGCTTCAATAGGTCGATCTGGCGATTCGTCAGCTCGCTCGCGATCAGGCCGCGCCGCTCGGCCAAGCGCGAAGCGCAAACCATCCCGGCGGCGACGGCTTCGCCATGCAGCCAGCTCCCATAGCCGCCGACTGATTCGAACGCGTGGGCAAAGGTGTGGCCGTAATTCAACACCATACGCAAACCCGTTTCTTCGCGCTCGTCGCGCTCGACCACGTCCGCCTTCAACTGGCACGATCGTGCGACCAAGTGTTCGACCGCAGCCGACTCGCGTCGCAGGATCGCGTCGGCGTTCGCCTCCAGCCAGTCGAAGAATTCGGCGTCGAGGATCACGCCGTACTTGACGACTTCGGCGAGCCCGCTGCGATATTCCCGATCCGGCAACGTATTCAGATACGTTGTGTCGATCCAGACGCCGACCGGTTGATGGAACGAACCGACCAAGTTCTTGCCTTGATCCAGGTTGATGCCGACTTTGCCGCCCACGGAACTATCCACCATGGCGAGAAGCGTCGTCGGGACCATCAAGAGAGGCAGTCCCCGGTTGTAGGTCGCGGCCGCGAACCCCGCGAGGTCGCCGATCACGCCACCGCCAACCGCGACGACCGGGCTCTTGCGATCGGCAGGCAGGTCCGCCAGCAGCGAATACAGAACGCCCGCGAACTTCAGACACTTCGTGATCTCACCAGACGGCATTGGCACAACTTGAGCGGACGCGAACGCACTCGCCAGCGAGTCCGCGTGAACCTTCGTGTTCGAATCGCAGACGACGAACGCCTTGCTCGCGGTCGGCAAGCGCTCGGCCACGAACGCGGCGAACTCGCTGGCGATCCCGGTACCGATCCGGATCGGGTACGAGCGCGGGCCGAGCTGGACCTGAATCGTTGGCATGGGGGAATGGCTACGGAATTCACTGGCAACCGGCCGGGCGCGCGGGTAAAGAAGGTAGCGATGTGGAATCGCCTCGCCTACGCGCCGCTCGCTCCCTTCGCCGTCGCGGCATCGCTCGGGCTCGTTGCCGATCGATTCCTCGGCGGCTCGTCGTCGGGCTGGTTGTTGGGGGCGATCGTCGGCGCGATGTTCTGGGCGGCGTTCGTTCGCAAGCATCCGTCGGCCGCGCTCGTTGGCTTGTGGGCTTGCTCAGCCGGGTTGTTCGCGGCGTATCACCACGCCTGGCGACACGATTTCCCGGCCAACGAGATCGGCGAGTTCGCGACGATCGAGCCACGGCTCGCCCGCGTTCGCGGTACATTGACCGACGAGCCGAGCGTCCGCCGTCGGCCGGCGAACGACCCCCTGGTGTCGCGGCCACGACCGGAATCGAGCACGACTTTACTCTCGGTTTCCGCGATCGAAGTCGATGGTCGTTGGGCCGAAGCGACGGGCCGGGCTCGGTTGACGGTCGAGGGTCGCATCTCCGAATTGCGGGTCGGCGACGAAGTCGAAGTGACCGGCCTGTTGACGCGGCCCGGCCCGCCGCTCAACCCGGGCGAACGCAACTGGTCGGCGGCGCTACTCGACGATCGCATCCGGGCCGAGCTTCGGGTCCACGGCACAAGCGACGCGGTCGTGCGACTCGAGCCGGGCTCGTTCGGTCTCGATCGCACGCTCGCGTCGATTCGCGCCTGGGCGCGCCGTGGAATTGAATCGTCGCTGGCCGCGGACGATCGGCCCGTCGCGACTGCCTTGCTCCTCGGCGACAACGCGGCGATGACGGCCGACGAGTGGGATGTCTACGTTCGCACGGGCGTGATCCACGTGCTCGCGATTTCCGGGCAACACCTCGTGATCCTCGGGGCGTTCCTGTGGATCGTTCTCCGCGCGCTCGGCGTGCGGCGCCGGCCGGCCGGCGTGTTCGTGGCGATCACCTTGCTCGGCTACGCCTTGCTCACGGGTGGGCGCCCATCGGCCATGCGGGCGGCCGTCATGGCCGTTGCAGTCTGCGGGGCGGTGTTCCTGCGCGCCCGGGCGCTGCCGGCCAACACGTTCGCGCTCGCCTGGCTGGCCGTTCTCGCGATCAACCCGACCGACTTATTTACGGCCGGCTTCCAACTCAGCTTCTTGTGCGTGGCTGTCTTGGTCTGGGGAATCGCCCGCTGGTTCCCGCATCGGCCACGGACGCCGCTCGAACAACTCATCAATGAATCGCGATCCGTTCCCGAACGCTTGATCCGCTCGGGAATTTACGCGCTTTTCGAACTGTACCGAATCACTCTGGTGCTCGGTCTCGCGACCGCGCCGCTCACGATGTACTGGCAAAACGTCGTCTCGCCCGGCGGCCTGTTGATCGGCCCAATCGCGATCTTGCTCACGACCGTCGCGTTGATCGGCGGGTTCCTTCTGATTCTGCTTTGGCCGCTTGGTCTAGTTGCGTCGCCTTTGGCGTGGGTCACCGGGATCAGTCTGTCGGCCTGCGAGTATGTCGTTCGGCACGCGGAGCGATTGCCGGGCGGCTGTTGGTACACGGGGAGCGTGCCCGCGTGGTGGATGATCGGTTTCTACGCGATTGGCCTCACGTGGCTGATGTGCGGCGACGTGGAATTGGCGAAGCGGTTCACGGCTCGATGGTTCCGCTTTTGCCTCGCGGCGTGGGCCGGCCTCGGCTTGTTGGTCGCGACCGCCCGGCCCGATGCGGACGAGTTGCGGGTCACGTTCCTGGCCGTCGATCACGGCGGATGCGCCGTGATCGAGACGCCCGACGGTCGTGTGTTGCTGTACGACATCGGATCGACGAGCGGCCCCGAAGTGACCAAGCGCGTCATCGCCCCCTATCTCTGGTCGCGCGGCGTGCGGCGGATCGACGAAGTGTTTCTGTCGCATGCCGACCTCGATCACTTCAACGGCCTGCCCGCCTTGCTCGATCGATTCGCCGTTGGCCGGGTGACTTATACGCCGACGTTCGCCGACAAAACTTCGCCGGCCGTGCGAGCCACGTTGGCCGCCCTCGAACGACGCGGCACCGAAGTACGAACCGCGACGGCAGGAGATTCGTTCACGGCCGGTGCGGTCGAGTTCCGAGTGCTCCACCCGCTGCCAGACGGGCCGGCCGGCGTCGAGAACGTTCGGAGCTTGGTGTTGCTCGTGCGACATCGTGGCCACTCGATCCTGCTGACCGGCGACCTCGAAGGAATGGGCATGGAGCAAGTAATCTCACGCCCCGCGCCGTCGATCGATGTGCTGATGACTCCACACCACGGCAGCGCCAAGATCGAGCCGCTCGCCGACTGGGCGAAGCCGCGACTCGTCGTCTCAAGCCAGGGCCGGGCCGATGCGGGCAAGGCGCAGGTGGCCTATCGCAACCGGGGTATTCCGTATCTGGCCACGTGGCCCGATGGGGCGATCACGTTGCGCAGTCACGCCACCGGGCTGACGGTCGAGACATTCGCCTCGGGAAAGCGCGAAGTCGTGCGGGGCGGTGGTCAGTGACAATCCAGACGCATCGATTTGAAACGTTCAGGACCTCGCCCGCGCCGTAACGGCGAACCGGCTGCGTGAGCTGCCGGGTCCTTGC
>JANLUE010001222.1:0-3938 GCA_031363325.1 Gemmataceae bacterium | reverse complement strand
GCCGCTCACCGAGATCGAATCGTCGCGGAATTGACGGCGGCGCACGACTACTATGAGAGTTCACGAATCGCTTGGTGGGTTGTGGCTTGGCAAGTGGAATTGGGCGGGGCGTTCTCGGTCCGAAACCCGGTGACCGGATCGAGGATCACACAGGCCGATCTCGCGAATATGGGCCAAGTCTACGTCACCAAGCACCTCGCCGTGGCAACGCTTCAACAATTCGTCTCTCTCTCTTTGAAGAGTTCTTGATCGGCCTGATGCGCCTTTGGCTTTTCAAGCACTACCGGGCGGTCGAACGGCGGCAAATCCCGCTCGGACTGATTTTCGAGGCGGTTGACCTCGAGGACGCGAAAAACCGAGCACTCGACATCGAAATGAACTCGCTGAGCTACAAGAAGCTCGCGGACTGGTTCGCATTCCTCGACTTGGTCGTTCGCCTCGGCTGTCCGACGCCCGACGAAGTTCAACGGCTCGCCGAATGCAAAGCCACACGAGATGTGTTCGTTCACAATCGTGGCATCGCGAACGAAGTCTATCGCGATAAGTCTGGGCCATTCGCTCGATTCAAGGTTGGGGAGCCGATCGACGTATCCGAGCCGTATCATCGCGACTGTTGGGATTTGATCAAGAAGGTCGTTAGCGACCTTTCAAACGCCGCGATTGCCAGAGCTTGATCGCGTGGTCAAATTCGCGACTCCCGGCGCGCCGAACGGGCGAGTTGCTTCGTCGCCATCACGCTTCGCGCCAGGGCGACGACCAGCGACTTCGATCCTCTCCGTCCTTACTCTGTTGGCATGGACGAACTTCGAGCGCTCGCGATCGATTCACACACGGCCGGCGAGCCGACGCGCGTAATTCATTCCGGTGGCCCCGATCTCGGCACCGGCTCGCTCGCGGAACGGCGGGCCGCCTTTCGCGACCGGTACGATTGGTTCCGGTCGGCGATCGTCAACGAGCCGCGTGGCTCGGACGTGCTCGTTGGAGCGCTGCTCGTCGAGCCGACGGACCCGAGTTGTTGTGCCGGCGTGATCTTCTTCAACAACGCCGGCTACTTGAACATGTGCGGCCATGGCACGATTGGCGTGGGGGTTACGCTCGGACGATTGGGTCGAATCGCGGCCGGCACGCATCGACTTGAAACGCCCGTCGGCGTCGTGTCGATCGAGTACGACGGCAAAAATTGCGTCAGCCTGGAGAACGTCCCAAGCTATCGGTACCGGACGATTACCCTCGAAGTCCCGGAACTCGGCCCCGTGACCGGCGACATCGCCTGGGGGGGAAACTGGTTCTTCCTGACCGGCGGCCATCAACTTGAACTGACCGTCGGCAATGTCGAGCGCCTGACCGACTACGCGTGGCGCGTTCGCCAGGAACTGACTCGGCGGAACATCACCGGAGCGGACAACGGCGAGATCGATCACATCGAACTGATCGGCCCGCCGCACGACCCAGCGAATCATGGCCGCAACTTCGTCCTGTGCCCCGGCAGGGCCTACGACCGTTCGCCCTGTGGCACGGGCACGTGCGCCAAGCTCGCTTGCCTGCACGCCGATGGCAAACTCCGTCCCGGCGAAATCTGGCGTCAGGAAAGCGTGATCGGCAGCGTCTTCGAAGGCTCGATTCGCGTCGAGGGCGAGCGGGTGATTCCCCGGGTGACCGGAACGGCTTACGTGACGGCCGAGTTGACGCTCGTCCTGGAGCCGGACGACCCGTTCCGCGTGGGGATTCGGGGCTGAACCTGAGGTGTGGTACCGAAAAGCAAGCGACGCGAACGTCTGCCAATGCTCGAACCCTCGGTGTGGCGACAGAACTCCGATTCTGTCGCAGAAGATCAAGGGACGCGAACCTTGACCAACGACTCAAACCGTGGAATCAAGTCGCTGATCTCGATTCACGTGGCTTGTTCTTCCGCGGCAGAATCGGAGTTCTGCCGCCACACCGAGGGTTCAAAGATTCTGGCGAGGCGGTCGCCTCACTTGGCCACGATCGCGATGCCGGCCGCGTCGGCCGCGCGAATCGTGTCCGCCTCGTCGATCAGGACCGTCTTGTCGGCTTCGACCGCGAGGACGCTCGCACCGGCGGCCTTGAGCGATTCGATCGTCGCGGGGCCAACGGTTGGCACGTCGAAACGCATGTCCTGTTCGGGCTTCGATACTTTCACGACGACGAAGCCGCCCGTTCGACACAACGCAGCCGTGCGGCGGATCATCGCGTCGGTTCCTTCGATCGCCTCGACCGCGAGGACCGCCCGATCGCGGACGGCGACACTCTGCCCTACGTCCAGTCGGCCCATTTCCTTGGCGAGGTGCCAGCCGTACTCAATGTCGGCCAACTCGCGGGCCGTGGGGACTCGCTTCGTCAGAACGCCGGGGCGCACGAGTAACTCCGGACAGAGGTCGAGGGCCGACACGCATTCGAGCCCGTCGCGGGCGAACTCGCCGATCAGCCCGAGCAGGAGCGAGTCGTCCGAATTGTTGGCCCGACGGCGGAACCAGAATCGCAACAGTCTCAGGTCCGGCAGCAACGTGAGCCAGCGATACGGCGAAAAGATCGCGACCTTGTGCAGTTTGCCGGCCATCGTCCAACGGCGCACGCCGGCCCGCTTGAAGCGTCGGATCGGCCCGCCGAGCGAGCCGAGGCGCGTCCAGTAGAAGTTGCGACAGTGCGGCTCGAGGGCGGCCCGGTCGGCCATGCCCCGGATACCGACGCATACGACCGGAATGCCCAGCGATTTCGCCTTCTCGGCGATCACGACCGGGAAGCGACCCCAGCCGGCTACGATGCCGATCGGATCGGTGGTGCCCATCATTCCAGGCCGAGGTGTTTCTTGATGGCCCGCACGTCCTTGCGGGTCTCGGGGAGTTTTTCGAGGCTGTGCATGATGCGCATCTGGTCGGAGGCCGGAGTCGCTGGAGCGCCGAGCATCTTCTGGTCGGCCGCGATGTCCGTGTGGACGCCGCACTTCGCGCCGAGGATCGTGCGATCGCCGATGCGGCAATGGTCCGCGATGCCGACCTGGCCGGCCATCACGACGTAGTCGCCCGTCGTCACGGAACCGGCGATGCCCACTTGCCCAGCGAACAGATTATGTTTTCCAATCTGGCAGTTGTGCCCGATCATCACGAGGTTGTCGATCTTCGTGCCAGCCCCGATCCGCGTCGTGCCGAACGTGGCGCGATCGACCGTCGTGCACGCGCCGATCTCGACATCTTCCGCGATCTCGACGTTGCCCACCTGGGGGATCTTCACGTGCTTGCCGTCCCGCAAGCGATAGCCGTAGCCGTCCGCGCCGATCACCGAGTTCGCGTGGATCGCGACCCGATCGCCGAGCACGCAGCGATCGTAGATCACGACCCGCGGTGCCAGGAACACGTCGTCGCCCAGTCGACAGTGATTGCCGAGCGAAACGCCCGACTCGATCCGACAGCGAGCCCCGATGACGCATCCTTCGCCAACGGAAACGAACGGGCCGATCGCCGAGTCCGGCCCAATCGTCGCGGACGGATGCACCGCGGCGAGCGGATGAATCCCGGTCCAGACGGGCGTGGGCTTCACGTGAAGCTTCTGGACGATCGTGACAAACGCCATGAGCGGGTCGGCCACCCGGACGAGCGTCTTGCCGTTCTGCGGGACGGTGGCATCGACGACGGCCGCGCCGGCCTCGGACAGTTTGAATTGTTGGAGGTATTTGTCGTTGAGGACGACGGTGATCTCGTCGGCCCGCGGCGAATCGCTGAGCGGCCGGGCGGCCCGGATGACGCGCGAACCGTCCCCCTGGACTTCACCTCGCACCCATTCGGCGACCTCGCGCACGGTGAAATCCATCCTCGTGCCTCGTCACTGTGATGGCCGCGGTCTTCAGGCCAACGGCCTGAGATTGTTCAGCCCAGGGCAAGGTGGCGAAGCCACCGCCGCCCTGGGTCTCGGCGGCGCGATTC
>JANLUE010001140.1:0-11773 GCA_031363325.1 Gemmataceae bacterium | reverse complement strand
CGGCTAATCGCTGCCATCCCTCCGGGATGCAATTCGGACCTACAGCTTTCTACTTCCCTTCCACCTTCAGATCATCGGTCCTCACGATCGTCGCCCGATGGCCGGCGGTCGTCGGGTAGATCACGCGATCGCGGGCCGCGTAGTTGGCGGGCTTGTTCTCCGGCTTCGCGCGGAACGCGGACACCGCCTGCCCGCGCGCCACTTCGTCCACCTTGTAGATGCCGACCGACGCGTAGTGTAACGCCGCCAGGTCGGCCGCGATCGCGCCCCGGAGTTCGTCGTCCTTCTCCGCATGGTACGCGGCCCGCAAGTCAACGATCAACGTTCGGATCGTCGGCAAGCGCGGCGGGTACGTATCGCCCGTCAAGCCCATGAATGCGGTCAGGCCCCGAAGTACCTTCGCGGAGGCGTCCAGTCGCTCGGCCTTCGACCCTTTCGCATTGGCGATCTTCGACCCGAGGTCCGAGAGTACGTTGCCATCGGCCGGGATTTTTTCAGTCGCGAGGGCCGGCGGCTTCGACAAGAACGTATAGCACTTCCACAGTCGATCGTGCGACACGTGGTCTTCCGAATTGATCGCTTGGGCCCGCTCGGCCGTCGCGATCACTTCGGCGAGGGCCGTGTTCAACGCCGCCCCGGTTTCGCCTTCCGCACGTTTGAATTGCAGGCTGGCGAGCATGTTCAAGATTTCGATGTCGCGGGTGAAGTCGCGATTCGTTTCCTTGTCGCGGTTGGCGGGATCGACGATCTTCTTCAGGTCCGCGATGGCGGAGTCCAGGTCCTTGCCCGTTTCGCTATTCACGCGGGCCGCCAGCCACGCGAGCTTCCACCAGAACTTCTCCGGCCCATATTCCTTGGCTTTCTCCAGTTCGGCCGCGGCCGCGTCGAGTCGACCATCGTCAATGTAAACGCGGGCCAGATTCAGGTGGGCGTGCGGCTTGGCATCGGGCACGTCGAGCGCCAGCAGCTTCTTGAACGCCGCCTCGGCCTGCTTGGTTTGGCCGCGTTTGGCCCCCGGGCCGGCCTCGATGTACGAGGCGATGCCGTAATCGTTCCAGCGCTGCCAGCCGGGCTTGGTCGGCGATTCCTGGGCCGGCACGTCGGGCCCGCCCTCGACCGGCAACGACACCTTGTCCGAGCAGATATCGACGATCGGCAGCTTTGGAACCGGCTGTTCCTTGTGCACGAACTTCATGTACTTGTAGTCGAACTTGCGGTACCGCAATTTGACCGTCAGGTCGATCGGCCCCTTGGCGTCGGCCGGCACGTCGAGCCGATAGTGGATCACGTTGCCGGCCCCCGGCGGAATCTGGTGATCGTAAAGCGGCGTGAAAATGTCCTGCGGGTTCCGCCGATCGATCCGGTTCCCGAACCGATCGAGCATCCAGACGTTGATGAAGTGCGACCACGGATCGACTTCGCCCGTGTCGTCCCCCGAGTCCTGATCGGTCCCCGGCTTCTTCAAGGCCCCGTTGCGGGCGATTTCCTTGCCGCCCGTGCTCGCGGCGAAGTCGACCCAGATTTCGTTGGAATCGACCGTGCCCTGCGAGAAGTGGTGCCCGACCAGCAACGTTCGGATCACGACTTCGACCGTGTAGGATTGGCCGGGCTTTAGCTTCGGCAACTGCGGTCGAATCGGTCCAATTACCTGGTCGGAGTCGGCCGACCCGGTCTTCAGGCCGAAGATGTCGATGCGGAGCTTCTTGTCCTTGCCTTCCGGATCGGTGCCGGTCAGGAAGTCCGTGTTCTTCTTGATCGCCTCGTCGAGCTTCGCCGTGTCGGCTCCGTAGCGGGGCGTCTTCTTCAGCAACTCGAAGAGCCCGGTGTTGGCGGCCGGGAAGAAGTGGTCGTGCCGCTTCCGGGTGCCTGAGCCGTCGAAATCCTTCGAGCCGAAGTCCTGGCTCGGCTTCAGCGGCATGTGGCAGCCGTTGCAGTTCTCCTGCGCCTTCGGCGGATCGTAGAAGGCCCGTGAGCCATGCCCGGAGACGCCGGAGCCGAGGAACGTGTCGTAATGGTTCTGGCCGCGCAGCCAGTCCTTGTACCCGTTCAATGCGACGGGCAGGCCGACCTTGTGGCACGTCGAGCAGAACTCTTCCGTCTTGTGGAACGGCTTCAAGAACGTCTTTTTGTGAAAGTCCGGCTTTGCCTTGATGAGCTGGTTGTTCAGCCACTGGAGCGTCGAGTCCTTGCTGAACGCGAACGGGTAGTGCTGCGGCTCCTCGATCGTGTAAGCGCCATTACCGATCGTCGAATTGACATTCGTGATTGCATGGCACGTCGTACACGTGATCCCGGCGTGGGCGGTCGGGTGCTTCTCCATGTCGAAGTCTTTGTCGTCGAACGCCCCGGAGAAGAACGGCACCGGATCGTGGCAGCCGGCACACCAGCGCGAGGCCTTCACGTTGCCATCGCGTTTGAGAGCGAACTCGCGCGTCTCCTTGACGCTGGCGAGGTAAGCCGGGTTGTTGAACGAACTGAACTTGTGGCTCGAGTGCAGGTGGTCCTTGTAGATGTCTTCGTGACACTTCATGCAATACTCGTCGGCCATCAGGACCTCGGCCGAGATGAACTTGCCGTTCGACGTGCGGCTATCGGACGGGTGGAAATACTGAGCCCCTTCGGCCGGCCCAGTGACGTACCAGGCTCGGGGGTCCATTCCGTGCATCACAATGGTCGCCGCGACAAAACAGGCCGTGCCTGCGGCCCACGAATAGCCCCAGCGCCAGTTGATGTCCGGTCCGGCCTTGCGGTGGAGGACGTACAGCCAGACCGCCGCGAGCGGCAACAGGATATGCAACGCGTAAACGATCGTTCGGGTCACCGTCCCGGTCGGGAGCTGCGGAGCGCCTTCGAGCTGGATCAGGGCCAACCCTGTCAGACAGACGAGGATGCCGGTCCCGAACATGAGCAACCCGAGGCGGACGGCGATCTTGTTGGGTCGATTGCGGGCGGTCAGGAAGTGGTACATGCCGAAGACGAAGAACGGCAAGATGGCCGCCACGCCGATCCCGACGTGGCCGATGAACATCCAGAGCGTGAAAGGCGACGTGTACGTGCTGGGAGCGCGGTACCAGTTGAGGAAGGTGATCGCGCTGAGGTACGCACCGGTGGCGCCAAGGACCGCGACGGACGCGAAGATCAGGGCGAGCAGAACCTTGAGCTTGGGACCGATCGCGGGTACGTACACGAAGGGAGCCGGCGGCGAATGCCCGGCCGAAGCGGAGTCAGAAGTAACCATCGCGATCGCCTCACGGAATGATCTGCAAATGAGGGAGCCCGATGGGAGCCAACGGTATTGTTGTCGGAAGCGGGCGGGAGTTCAAGGGCGGGGGAGGGAATCAATCCGGAAAAACCAAGCATTGAGTTCTTGCGTCGATCGTTTGGCACGCGGTAGAATCACCCAGGCGGGCGATCGGCTTTTCCGGCAGCCGACCGCGACCGGTCTACCGTGACTGGAAGAGCGGTACCCGCTCGAAAGGGAGTTGAAATGGACAAACAGGGAACCATCGAACTGCAAAGCTTCCCGACGAACATTCGGCCCAGCGACATTGATTCGGAGCCGTGGCCAAGTTTCTCCAAGCGTTTGGTCGAATTTGGCAAACTGAGGGCCAACTGGGATCACGACAACGCTCCGGCTCCGTCCCAGGCGTCGTTGGCCGGTGCGGGCGAGTTTCTGACTTCGCTTCGTCGAATGGCCTTTGTTCCAAGTCGACTGTCGCCGTCCGTTGTCGGTGGGATCGGCTTTACTTTTCGGCTTCAAGATCGCCGAGTTTACGTCGAATTCAACAACGATGGCCAGGGACATATGCTGCTTTCGGATGATCGATCCGAGCCAACCGTTGAGCGCTTGATTCCGGCAGACATCGATTCGCAAATCCATCAAGCGAAAGAGTTCTTGAATGCCCGATAAGCCGCCCGGAATGCTGCGGTTCGATGGCCATCGCGACCGAGGCGTCGATCAGACCTTTCCGCGAGATGAAGTTCTCTATCGCCGCGTTCCCGATTCGCTCTGGGACGATTCTGAAGAACCGCCCTTTGAACTCGATGCCATTCGCATGCCCGACATGTCGGTCGGTCGCAGCAAGTACGCGCATCCGGAATGGCTGCGACTCGAGAGCGAAGCCCATGCAATGTGGGGCGTTGTCGGCTTTGAAGTCGGGGCGGTTCCCGCGGAAATGTATGCCGATGGGGTTCGATTCGCATTTCGGGTCCAACACGACCCATTGCCTCGAAATTATCCGCACGCAATCGTCATGGCCTTCCGCGAAGGTTCGAATGGGCTCGCTCACGTCGTGTCGGAGACGGATCTTCCCGCTGACCGCTATCTGTTGTGGCGTGAGAAACTTCGGCGCGCGACCCAGGTTTACCTTCGAATGGGAGAAGCGTGTCGCGTCAGACAATCGACGCCTGGATCGCATCGACCCGAGAGTCGCCAACCCGAGTGATTCCACCTTCCTCGGTTAACTCGCCCCGCCGAGTCGCATGTTGGCGACTCCGGGACGAAACGGCTAGCATGTGAAGGCTGCGTACGGGATTCGCCTCGAGCTTAATCCCATACCCAACCGAGTCCGCTAGGAACGGAAGATGCCGAAAAAAACTGAGATTGATGCCAGTCGGGCGGCCATCTTGTCGCGCGTCTGGGACGCTTCAGGCACCATGGCGCCCCCGGTGGCTCGGGCCATTCTCGAACTCGCGTTTCCCGATGCCGACCTTCGACGAATTGAGGCCCTCGCCGAGCGCAATCGGGATGGTTCCATTTCCGCAGGGGAACTCCAGGAGTTGGATAACTTTCTTGAAGTCGAACAAATCCTCGGCGCACTTCAGTCGAAGGCTCGGAAGTCATTGAAGGCACGGAAGGTCGCTCTGACATGAACGCCGAGACGATCGCCTGGATCCGGGAGCGTGCCGGCCATCGGTGCGAGTATTGTCATTTGCCGGCCGCGCTCAGCCTCATTCGATTTGAAATCGAACACGTCATCGCCCGACAACACGACGGCAGCAATTCGCTGGCCAACTTGGCGTACTCGTGTTTGACGTGCAATCGATTCAAGGGCACCAATCTCTCGAGTATCGATCGCCAGACGTCGCGAACAAGGCTTGTTCGGCTGTTCAATCCGCGATTGCATCGCTGGAACTACCATTTCGGCTGGGACGGCGCGATTTTGCTCGGACGAACGGCGATTGGCCGCGTCACCGTAAAACTCCTCCAGATCAACGATTCCGGTCGAGTGGTACGCCGACAAGCGTTGCTCGAAGAAGGCCTGGAACTCTGAATATGCTCCGCTACCTCGCCGCCGCGTGTTCGACCGACTTCCCGAACCCCAAGACGCGGGCGGAGATTCCCGAGCGCGTCGATCGAATGCTCGGCATGGTCGATTCGGCCGTGCTGGGGTACGAGCCGTTTGGCGATGTGCGTCTGATCGCGTTTCCCGAGTTCGCCCACGCCGCGCCGATCTACTTCACGCCGGCCGAGTTGCTCGCTCAGCTCGCCGTGCCGATCCCGAACGAGCACACGGACCGGTATCACCGTAAAGCCAAGGAGCGCAACGTCTTCATTCAAACAGGTTCGTTCCTCGAGGCGGACCCGAAGTACCCGGGGCACGTCTTCAACACGACCTGTTTGATTGGGCCGGATGGCCTGCTTTACAAGTACCGCAAAGTAAACCCCTGGATCCCCTGGGAGGTCCACGCCAGCCCGCACGACATCGCGGGGTATTCCGAACCGCTGTTCCCCGTCGCTGACACCGAAATCGGCAAGATCGGCTGCGCCATCTGTTACGACTGGCTGTTTCCCGAGGCGATTCGCGAACTCGCCCTGAACGGCGCGGAAGTGCTGGTCCGCGTGTCGGCCTACATGGACCCCTGGGGAGCGACCCCGCCGATGGACTGGTGGACGGTGGTGAATCGCTGTCGAGCCCTGGAAAACATGGCGTTTGTCGTCGCCTCCAATCAAGGGGCGAGCCTCGGCAACTATCCGCCGTTCTCGTGGCCGGGCGGGAGCATGGTCGTCGACTTCGATGGCCGCATCCTCGCTCAGGCCGACCCGGGGCCGGGCGAAAAGATCGTCGTCGGGCCGATCGACATCGCCGCGCTGCGGGCCGAGCGCGAACGTCGCACGGGTCACCACATGCTCGGCCATTTGCGATCGGAAGCGTACGCGGGAGCCCGACGGCCGATGTACCCCGGCAGCCTGATGGCCGCCCCACGACTGAGCATCGAGGCCAATCAAAAGGCCATCGTGACCGGAAAAATCAGGGTAAATGAAAAATCCGGGTAAAAAACGCTTGCGTTCGTCGTTCGGATCGGATACGAATTGTTATGTGTAGGTAGGGCAGGCTCCGCATGATTCCGCGCTCCCGATCATCGACACTCCTTCTCGCGACCATCGCAACGGTCGTGTTGGGTGGGCTGTCATCGCCGAGCCGGGCCTTCGCGGAATGCGGTAGCTACGTCGTCTACACGAACCCCGCCGATGCCGCCAAGAACGGCATGACCAAGCACGAGTGTACGGGGCCGAATTGCCCTCACTCTTTGCAATCGAGCCAAAACTCGCCGCCGAAGCCAACTGGCTGTCACGGGCCAAATTGCCGTGAAAACCAGCCCGTTCCGCCCATGCAGGAGCCGCCCGCCAAGCTCCGCACGCTCGGCGACGAAGTCAATCTGCCAATCGCGTCCGACGATCGCCGACCCGGCGATTCTTTCCCTTCCCACGTGGATTCGGCTCTCGGTGAATCGCTTCACCAGGGGTCCGATGTCTATCACCCTCCTCGGTAGTTTCCCGGCCGGCGCTCGCTCCCTGACAATTGGGTCGTGGCTGACTTTGGGCGTTCCGACGCGCGTACCCCCTGTCCATTATTGATCGATGGGAGCCGCAGGGGCTCGTTCGTCTAACACTTATTGTCGGCACTTATCCCCACGTCAATTCTCGCGCCGACTCGTCCGTCCGTTCCCCGATGTTCGTCGATTCACCGGTCCGGAGTGGACCTCGCTCAGCGAGGTCCACTCGGTCCGGAGAATCTCCCGACCGCGCGTGGTTCACTCCACGCACAACGCGCATTCGTTCCGCCTCCCGTGGATCGTCGGCGCGCTAGCATCATTCGTCCATCTCCAGGAGTGTCAGATGTCTCGCAATCGTTCCGCTTTTACTCTGATCGAACTGTTAGTTGTGATCGCGATCATCGCGATCTTGATCGGTCTCCTGCTGCCCGCGGTCCAGAAAGTCCGCGAAGCGGCCAACCGCATGAGCTGCTCGAACAACCTCAAGCAAATCGGCCTCGCGCTGCACAACCACCACGACACCTACGGGTACTTCCCGCCGGGTCGCGATAACCTGAGCTACTCCGGATTCGTCTATCTGCTCCCGTTCGTCGAACAGGATAACCTGTTCCGCCAGGTCAACCTGACGGTCAATCAGAGCAACGTCATCAACGACCCGGCCCGCGCCATGGGCGTGAAGACGTTCACGTGCCCGAGCGATCCGAAGTCGATCGTGCCGGCCGGGCGGGCGGCCCAGAACTACCGGCTGAATCAGGGCGTCAACATCCTGTACTCCGGCGTGCCGTCGGCCAGCGGGCCAAACTCGCTGCTGCCGCCGGCCGACGGCCCGTTCTGGCAAGGGAGCAAGACGCGCTTTGCAGACATCACCGATGGCACGTCGAACACCGCGGCCGCCAGCGAGAAGATGAAGGGCGACTATAGCGACGCCATCGCCACCGACCGGACCGACACGTTCACGCTCAACGACTACCCGGACAACCCCGACTGGTGGAACGCGAGTTGCGATGGCCTCGACATCACCGACCTCGGCCGTCAGGGCAATTCGGACATTGGCACATCGTGGATGGAAGGCTCGCACTCCAACGCGATCTATTTCCACACGAACTTGAACAATAAACGGTCGTGCAAGAAGCCGAGCGGGCGTATCGGTACGCTCGCGAACTCGGCGCACGCGGGCGGGGCCGGCGTGAATGTATGTCTGTGCGATGGCTCGGTCCGATTCGTTTCAAGCAACGTCTCGCTGTATAGCTGGCGCGCCCTCGGCACGATGAACAAGGGCGAAGTCTACAGCCTCGATCAGTGAGAATCGGGGCTCGCGTCGTGATTTGCCCACCGCGACGTGAGCCCGTTCATCAAAGTGCCTGATTGGACGATGGGGAAAGTTGAGTTGGCGATCGGGTGGCACCCCACCCAGGCAATCGCACGGTCGAACACGGCACGACCCGCGTGGACTCGCTCCGAGAGACGAGTTCAATCGCGATGCGAGTGCCTCCCGATCGCCAACTCCGCCTTCCGCCGCAGCGCGTCGGCCGATTCCGATTTACTCTTTCACCCCGAGATACCCCATGAGCCGCGCTCTGGCTCCGATTGCCTTCCTGAGTTTGTTCTTGGTCGGTTGTTCGGGCGGCACCCTGCCTCCAGAAACCGATGCGACGCAAGGCCGCGCCGTCTTCGCCAAAGTGATGGACACCTGGATCGCCGGCGGCAAGCCCGAACAGCTGAAGAGTGATCCGCAACAGCCGATTATCGTCGCCGACCCGGACTGGTCGGCCGGCAAGAAACTGACCAAATACGACGTGGACCCGGCCGACGACCGCGCCGGCGTCGATCTACTACTCAAGGTCACGCTCACGTTCGACGGCGGGCAGAAAAAGACCGTGAACTTCGCGGTCGCGCTCGGAACGTCGGCCACCGTGGTGACTCGCAAGGAATAACACTCATGATTCGCCGGTCGTTCCTGTTCGGCCTGATGGCGTGCGCCCTCGCCCACGCCAGCCCGACGGCCGCCCAGATGAAAGAAGACCCGGAGTGGCTCAAGAAGTCGCCGACCATCGGCGACCCGCTTCCAGACCTCATCGTCTACAACGCCGACGGTACCGAGTTCAAAACATCGAGCCTGCGCGGGCACCATTCGGTAATCGCGTTCGGCTGCCTGACCTGACCGCCGTTCATCCGAAACGTCTCCGGTCTGGAGGCGGTGTACCGCGACTACGGCCCCAAAAAAGTGAAGTTCTTCTTCGTGTACAAGGCGCTGGCTCATCCCGAACGAAACGACATTCTCCAGCCGATCACGCTGGACGAACGACTCGTGCACGCGCGGGAAGGAACCAAGCGGCTGGGCAACACGATCCCGTGGCTCGTGGACGCCATCGACAATCGCCTGAAGCACGCCCTGGGCGATCGCAACAACTCGGAGTTCATCGTCGACCCCGAAGGCAAGATCGTTCGCAAGCGAACCTGGAGCAACCCGGACCTCGTTCGCAAGGACCTCGAAGAACTGGTCGGCAAGGTCGAGAAGATCACCAAGGTCGAAGACATCGTGCTGAAGACGGAGCCGATCCCGAAGCCGGCCTTCGCCAAGGGCGTGGTCGAACGCATCGGCCGACCAAACATGACGGCCGTCCTCATGGTTCCGCAAGCAGACAAATCCTTGTACTACGCCAAGCTTCGGCCCGAGGCGGAGGCGACCGTGTTCGACGAGGGCAAGGGCAAGCTGTACCTGGGGTTCCACCTCGATCCGTTCATCGGGGCGCACTGGAACAACTTGAAGAAGCCGTTGCGATTCGAGATCGACGCGCCGGGCGTGAAGCTTTCGACGATCAAGGCCGAAGCGGTTCGACCGAAGGTCGACGCCGACCTCGACCCGCGCGAGTTCCTGCTCGACGTGGTCGATTGGCCGGCCGACAAGCCGATCCGCCTAACGGTCAGCTATGCGGCTTGCACGGACGACGTTTGTCACGAAGTGACGCAAGTCTACGTGCTGAGTCGCGAGAAGAACCGGGACGGCGGCCGAGCCACGACGGGCGGACTGCGGGCGCGCAGTCCCGAAGAAATGGTCAAATTGCTGCTGGATGGCGACAAGAACAAGGACGGCAAGCTGACCGCCGAGGAATTGCATTATTCACTGCGCTCCCGCTTCGCCGAGTTCGACCTGAACAAGGACGGCGTGCTGGACAAGGACGAGTTGGAAAAGATGTCGGCTCGCCTAACCGAACGAAAGAGACCCTGACATGGCTGGCCGGTTCGTCAATCCGGTCGGCCCATCGCCCCTCACCGACGGAAGGACACTCTCCGATGAGATCGCACCTGATTCTCGCGACCGGCCTGTGCCTCGTGCTCGCGTCCACGCCTGGGGTTCGCGCCGAAGATTCGGACACGGCCCCGCGGCCGATCCCGCTCACTCGGCCGGACCTGAAGCGCCTGATCGAGGACATGAAACTACGCAAACCCCGCATTCCACTGCCGGAACTCACGGCGGAAGAGAAGGAAAAGGCGAAGACGGCCGAACGCGGCAGCGGCGGCTACGAAGGCCGGCTCCGCTCGCTGTACATGCCCGGCATGGGTGATGGCCGCGGCGGCTTCGGGTTCCAGAAAGACCCCGACGCCAACATCTCGCTCGACTACAAGTTCAAGACGCAATTGTTCTGGATCGTTTCCCGAGCGAACAACTGCCAGTATTGTCTCGGCCACCAGGAGTCGAAGCTCCTCGCCACCGGGATGACCGACGATGAAATCGCCGCCCTCGATAGCAACTGGGATAGTTCGACGCCGGCCCAACAGGCGGCCTACGCGTTCGCCCGCAAGTTCACGTTCGAGCCGCACAAATTGAACGATGCGGACATTGAGGCGCTTCGCAAACACTTCAAGGACTTGCAAATCCTCGAAATGGTTCTGTCGATGGCGGGCAACAATTCGATCAACCGCTGGAAGGAAGGGACCGGGGTTCCGCAATCGTCGAACGGAGGCGGCTTCCGCAGCAAGGACGGCAAGGCCCCACCCGAGGATCGCCCGGCCGAGAAGCAATCGTACCTGACGCCGACGTCCGAAGCGTACAAGACGAAGCAGACCAAGGTCGCCCCGTTCGCGGTCGACGAGAAGTCGGGCGAACCGACCAAAATGACCGTCTGCCGTCGGCCGACGTTGGAGTCGCGCGATCAAGTCGAAGTCGCCCTCGCGGCCGCCCACAAGCGCACGTCCCGCCTGCCGTTGCTCGACGAGGCCAAGGCCCGCGAGATCCTGGGCAAGGACTTCCCGGTCGACAAGGCCATCACCGAATGGGAACGCTTGCTGTTGAACTTCCCAAGCCAGGGTAAGGGCCGCATCGCCACGCAACGATCGGCCGAGGAGAAGGGCGATCTCAAGCCATTGCTCAAAGCACAGATGGCCTGGATCGTCGCCCGGCAAGACCGCGCGTGGTACGCCACCGGTCGCGCGAAGGCCAAGCTGATGGAACTCGGCCAAACGGAAGATCAGATTTACAAGCTCGATGGCGACTGGGCCGACTTCAGCGCCGCTGACAAGTCGTTGTTCACAATCGCCAAGAAGCTCGCCGCGTCGCCGGTCGTCCTGACCGACGAAGAAGTGATGGCCGCGTTGAAGCTGACCGGGCCGAAGGAAGTCGTGCAGACGATCAGCTACACGACGAACCTGGCCTCGCTCGACCGCATCACCGAATCGGCCGGCCTGCGGATCGAGAAGTAACGTTACGCTCGGTCGTCGCTCCGTGGCGTTCCGGTTGCGTTTGTCGGATGTATGAGAGGCATCCGATGGACTCGGCCGGCGCGCCCCGAAGCGGCGACGCGAGCCTCGCCCTTCGCCCCTCGCCTCTTCGTGGCGTGGCGTCTGAATCGATCGGATTCGAGAGAGGTATCCGGTGGGTTCGGAGCAGCGCCCCGAAGCGGCGGCGCGAGCCTCGCCCCTTCGTGGCGTTGCGTCTGGATCGATCGGATTCGAGAGAGGTATCCGGTGGGTTCGGAGCAGCGCCCCGAAGCGGCGC
>JANLUE010001137.1:0-1572 GCA_031363325.1 Gemmataceae bacterium | reverse complement strand
CGGCTAATCGCTGCCATCCCTCCGGGATGTCAATGAGTCGGACTGAACTCCAGTCTTCAATCTGGCTCGGTTTCTACTTCACGGGGACGGCCCCGCCCGTCGCATCGCAAATGCGCAGTTGAAACTGCCAGTTCTGAGCCCACGGTTCTTTCTGATCGTTCTGGCACACCTTGACCAGAATCTCGTTCTTGCCGGCCTTCAACGTGCCGAGGCCCGTGTATTGGTCAAAGCGCTGGCCGTGATGATATTCGTCCCGTGCGAACACTTCCTTGCCATTCAGAAACACCTTGATGGATGTGATGCTCGCAAAGCGAATTTCGACCGGCCGTTCCGTTTCCGATTCGACGACCGCATGTGCGTACGCCAGAGCGTATTTATGTTTGTCCAGAACCTTGTTCAGATTGACGATGCCGACCTTTTCGTCGAGTTCGAATTCGTCCGGCCCGATTATGACGGTGTGCGGCTTCCAGGTGATCTCCGCGTCGCCCTTGCCTCGATACTTCGCCTTGAGGTCGACTTCGACTTCCGGATCGTAGACCTTGGTGAAGCCTTCGCCCTTCGTGTTGTCGAACGGCCCAACCACGTGCCACTTCGTCACGAACCCGAACGACTTGATAAGGTCCGGCGGGCTGCCCAGTTTGGCGAGCGACTTGGCGATCTTCTCGGCCTGATCCTTGGCGCGAACATTCGGGAACAGCCGGGACAACTCGGCTTTGGCCGCGTCCCCTTCGAGTTTGTCGGCTTTCACGAGCGCGACCGCGATCGCGTCGCGGCGAAGCTCCGAACTCGCGTCGTTGATGAACCCCGGGAGCAGTCGCTCGGGGGCTTTGGCGTCGACCTCGACGAGCAATTCGTACGCAATTCTGCGGGCGATTGGGGAGTGCTTCGTGTCCTTGGCAAACGTCTCCAGTTCCGCAGCCGGAAGCTTCTTGCCGGCGGCGACTTCTTTCTCGGCAACCGCGTTCGCGGCCGAACGCAGCCAGTTCGACGCGACGGGCGACGCATCGTCGAGGGCGGCGAGCGTCGGCATCAGGGCCGACCCGCCAAGCTCGACCAGACTCTTCCAGGCGGCCCCCGCCTCCTGGTTCCCGGACCCTTCCTTGGCGACGGCCTTGATCCGGGTGAGAAACGTGTCCGCCTCGGCGGCCGAAGCCGACGTGGCGAGGGCGAGAATAAGTACGGCTGAACGCATGTGACAATCGACCTCGAAGTGCGAATCGCGAGGCACGGGCAATCGCGACTATGATACGCGACGGTTGGGAAAGTGAAACGGCGAAGTCACGTCGAGATACGCCTCAAGAATTCGCTTCGCGAATCGTCGCCACCGCGACGATGTGGTTCGGCACGAACGTGCAACGGACCAGAACCTCACGGCCCAGGTCCGTGGCGGCCGAACGGAACAATTCAGTTAGCGAATCGGCCGAGTATAGGGTAGCTGTCCATTCTATGCGCGCGGTCGGGCGGCCTGAAGCTCGGTCAGGTTGGCTGGGGAGATTGGCGGGCCAAGCACGCGAGTGTGTTAGAGGACGAGGCGTTTCGGCGTTTCGTTGCTCGCGATTCGCCTGGCTCGTT
>JANLUE010001127.1:0-9668 GCA_031363325.1 Gemmataceae bacterium | reverse complement strand
CCTGGTTCTGTTGGCCCAGGCCGAACGGAAGATGCCCGATTGCCCGGTCATCTTCCTGGTGCGGGCCGCCGCTCACATGAGCCTCGAAGAATGCGACAAAGCGCTGGCGGCTTCGGACAAGTACATCGAGTTGATTGGGCCGGACGAGTTGATTTGCAACCTTCGTGGCAACGCGCTGAAGTTTTTGGGTCAACACAAAGAGGCGGCCGTCGAGTATCGCAAGGCCCTCGACGACGTGCCCGAATCCGTGGACGCGCTCGCCGGCCTGGCGTCGTGCCTGAACCCCGGCGAGCGGGCCGAGTTGACCAAACGTTTCGCCGCGTTCCCCGATCCGGCCAAGGTGCTCGTTGAGTTGGTTGACGATGCGGAAGAGGATGAAGAACTCATCGGCCTGTACGTCGATGTCGTTCGCAACAAGGCACCGAACAACCCGGAGGGGCTCCATCAGGCGGCACAGATCAAAATTCGGAAGAAAGAATGGAAGGAGGCCGTGCCGTTGTTTCTGAGGGCGATCGAACACGGCGGCGCCGATCGAGGATTGCAAGTCGCGCGCTTCATGTCCGCGGCGATCTCCGCCGAGCGATCCGTCGAAGCCTATGCGGCGGTGCCGGACGCGGACGCCGAGAAGGCGTTCCGAGTGTTGGCCGAGTCGATCGAGCGAGAAGACCTCGACGAGAATGGGCAAAAGCTGTTGGAGTCCGTCCTGGCCGCGCACCGCCAGCGCAAGCCCGACGACGCCTGGATCCACTATTTCCAGGGAGTTTTGTGCTTCTCGCGCAAAGACCGCGACGCGGCCGAAAAGTGTTTTGTCGCCGGCATGGCTCGAAAGTTGAGCGAAGACGATCGCGAACTGTTTCGCTGGGCCCGCGTCCACAATTTGGCCGAGGCGGGCAAAGCGATCGACGCCTACCGCAACGTTGGGCCGGCGGATAAGACCTTCGATCAACTGGCCTATCACGCCCTCAATGTCGACGATGTGAAATTGCTCGATGAACTGATTGCGGCCCATGCCAAGGTGGAGCCAAAGGCCCCCGCTCTCGTTCGCTGGCGCGGCATCGCCCACTTTCGCAAGAAGGAATACGAGCCGGCAATCAAAGTGCTTCGCGAGTTCCGCATGGCCGACGGGAAGGAGGGCGAAAACGATTACTATGTCCAAGATGCGATCGTCCGTTCGCTCCTACGGCTCAAGAAATTCGAGGAAGCCCGGCGAGAGCTACGGCCCGCGGACAAGTCGGCGTACTACAACCGCGTCCTCGATGTGGCGATCACGGCCGCTTCGGGCGATGTCGCGGCCACCGAACGCGAACTGCAAGCGTTCATCGATCAGAATCAGATTGTCGCGAACCAATTGCACTTCGACGAGGACCTGTCCGCCGCCTTGAAGACGCCGCCGTTCAAAAAGCTCCTCGAGAAATATCCCCCTCCGAAAGACGATCGACCGTTGAAGAAGCTGTAGCACCCAAACTCCTCTCCCAACTCTCCCATGCGCCCGACGAATGTTCGGTTCATCGTCCTCTTCGGGCTCTGCCTGGCCGCGGGGTTGGCGTACGTTCATCGCGTTTGCCTCTCGGTGGTGGCCAAGACGGCCGGGTCCAATCTGGATATCACGCCCGGCGAAATGGGCTGGCTCTTCGGCGCGTTCTTCTGGACGTATGCTCTCTTTCAAATTCCGACCGGCCTACTCGTCGATCGCTGGGGCCCGCGCCGGGCGCTCTTCCTGTTCGGCTTGCTCGGGGCGGCCACGGTCGCGATGGCCTCGGCCGTGCTCTTGGTGGAAGCGGCCGTCGGGTTCACGATTCTGCTCGTGAGTCGAGTCCTCATGGGTATCGCCCAGGCGGGCTTGTTCCCGGCCTCGACCCGGGCGATCGCCACGTGGTTCCCGCTCGAGCGTCGAGCGTTCGCGTCCGGTACACTGCAAGCGTGCATGTCGCTCGGCTCGGCCGGCGGGGCGTTCGTGACGGCCCAACTGCTCGGAGTCGTCGATTGGCCCTGGGTGTTTCTGATTTACGCGGTCCCCGGCGTGATCTGGAGCTTCTGGTTCTTCGCCTGGTTCCGCGATCGACCGACCGAACACCCCGGGACGAACGCGGCCGAACAAATCCTGCTGGCCCCCGGCCCGGTCGCCGCATCGACCGAGCGGACTTCGTTCCTGAGCCTGATGACCGATTGGCCCGTCGTTTTGTTGTGTTCGCAGCAGTTCTGTCGGGCGGCCGCGAACGTCTTCTGGATGACGTGGTGCCCGACTTATCTCATCAACGTTCACGGAGTCAGCGAGGGCCACGCCGGCCGACTGACGGCGTTGCCGATCTGCGGCGTCGTGCTCGGCAGTTTGTTCGGCGGGTTCTTGTCCGATCGCGTGTTGAAGCAAACGGGAAGCCTTCGGTTGAGTCGCGCGGGCGTTTCGATGAGCACCGCGTTCGTCGGCGTGCTGGTGTTCACGTTGGTTTACTTCGTTCCCGCCGGCGAAGTCGCGCTCGCGATCACCTTGATCGCGACGGCTTCGTTCTTCACCTCGGGCGGCAACCCAAGCGCCTACAGTGCCGCCATGGACCTCGGCGGCAAGAACCTGGCGGCCGTCTTCGGCGCGATGAACATGTGGGGCAACCTCGGGGCGTTCGCGTTCTCACTCGTTGTGCCGGTGTGGATGGGCTGGTTCGGCTGGCCGGCCGTGGTCTTGTTGGTCGGCGGGCTGTACGCGGCCGGCATCGTGCTCTGGTGGCCGCTCGATCCAGGCCGAACTCGGGACGTGGCGGAACGGGCCGATTACTCCTAGATTTTTCGTACGGAGACGACCGATGATTCGCACGCTGCTGGCGTTCACCTTACTGGCCCTCGCGGCCCCGCTCCAGGCGGGCGACCTGAAGGCCGGGGCGTACGCGATGGATGTCACGCCGACGAAGTTCCCGATCTCCGTCAACGGGAACATGGCCGACCTCCAGGCGACGGCCGCCAACGATCGGCTGCACGCCCGGTGCCTCGTGCTCGACGACGGCACGACGAAACTGGCCATTGCCGTTGTCGATAGTTGCATGATCCCGCGCGAGTTGATCGCCGACGCCAAGTCGCAGGCGACCAAGCTCACCGGCATCCCGGCCGAGCACATCCTGATCTCGGCCACGCACACGCATAGCGCCCCGACCGTGACCGGGGTCTTCCAAAGCGAGCCGAACGTTGACTACGTGAAGTACCTGGCCACGAAGATCGCCGAAGGAATCGCGACGGCCCACGAACGACGCGTGCTCGCGAAGGTCGGCTTCGGCCGGGCCCGCGACGAGGCCAACGTCTTCAACCGCCGTTGGAAGCGCGAATTCGCTTTGATCCCGCCCGACCCATTCGGCAACACGACGGACCGGGTGCAAATGAACCCCGGCTCCGAGGCGAAAGGACTCGTCGAATGGGCCGGCCCGGTCGATCCGGAAATCAGCTTGTTGGCGGTGCAGACCCGCGACGGCCAACCACTCGCCGTTCTCGCGAACTATTCACTTCACTACGTGGGCGGAAACCCCGCCCTGTCGGCCGACTACTTCGGGGCCTTCGCGGAACGCTTGAAGCAACTGATCGCCCCGGACGCGAAAGACTTCGTCGGCATCATGTCGAACGGCACGAGTGCCGACGCGAACAACGTGGACTTCAGCAAGCCGGCGGTCAAATATGGCCAGGGCGAACGGATTAAGATCGTGGCCGACGGCGTGGCGAAGCGGGCGGCCGAGGGGTATGCGAAGATCGAGTATCAATCTGATGTTTCGCTCGCGGCCGCCACGAAGGAGTTGTTGCTCGGCGTCCGCAAGCCGACGGCGAAGGAACTCGAGCGTGCCGAAAAACTACTTGCGGAACAAAAGGACAAACCATCGCTGACGGGCATGCCGGCCATCTACGCCCGCGAGTCGGTCCTGATCGCCAAGTACCCCGACGAAGTGCCCGTCACGATCCAGGCGTTGCGCATTGGCGACGCGGCGATCGTGGCGATCCCGTGCGAAGTCTTCGCCGAGATCGGCCTGCACATCAAGAAGACGAGCCCGCTCAAGAACACGTTCACGATCGAGCTGGCGAACGGGTACAACGGTTACCTGCCGACGCGCGGCCACCACGAGCTCGGCGGCTACGAAACGTGGCGCGCCCGCTCGAGCTACCTGGAAGTCGACGCGGCCGAGAAAGTGCTCCCGGCGGTCGGCGACGTGTTGAAGAAGGTGGCGGCGAAGTAGGCTCAAAGTCGATCGCGAATCGCTTCGAGTCGTCCTTGAACTTCGTGCCATTCCGGAATCGGGCCGAATCAGATTAGGCCCCGGTTCAATCGGAACCTGAGTTTCAAAACCTCGCCCCGCGCCGCAACGGCGAACCGGCTGCGTGAGCTGCCGGGTCCTCGCTCCCCGCGTGAATTCGGTCTTTGTCAAGCCGTCAACGAACCGTTGCGCAAGGACCCGGCAGCGTGAGTTGCCGGTTCGCCGTTGCGACGCGGTGCGAGTTTTTGAAACCCCAGGTTTCGAAGAGCCTCACGGCACTCGGTCCTTCGCTTGCCAGTTCCGTGCCTTGGCCAGCCCACGGAAGCGGCCAAACTCGAACCGGGACAGTGGGTTGATCTGCCGGCGCAATTTGGCGAGAGCCTTCCTGGAGTATCCAAGCTCTTCGCCGATTGCCCCAAGCATCGCCCGCACCCGAGGGGGCTCCGATACCGCGACCTCGAACAGGCGTGCAATTCGACCCTTCTCCCGGAAGAATTCGAGCAGTTTTGCAATGCACTGTTCGGGCGACAGCTCGCTCGATTCGCCGCGCCGGCGTAGCAAGTCGAGGAGCGCGCCATCGGTTTTTGAAAGGACGTTCCAGGCGACCGGACGCCGCGTATGGACGATCGTCGTTTTGCCAACGAAAAGTTTTGGCAGGCTCGAGCGGGTCGTGGCTACTTCAACCCGTGCCGGGTTCTGAGTCGTAAAGCCGAGCGCGTTGGCGGCCGCGAGTCCCGCCGGAAAAACTCCTTTTTGCCCGAGTTCGAGCGCTTGAATGCTTGCGAGGTTTGGCTTGCTGGGCCCAAACACCGTAGGTCGAGGCCGGTAATAGAGGCCTCGACCCAATCGCTGAATGATACGCTTCCGAACCAAACGCGACAGTGTTTGCGCCACCGCCGCCGTTGACAGTCCATGGAAGTCCGACAATCGCCAGGCGCGTTCGCCCTCGGCCTCGATTCGCCGACGAACGAGCGCCGCAATCCCGATCGAGTTCGTTCGCGATGAGTTCGACACAGAATCAATTGTCGTCCCGCGCCCATAATGTGTCAAGTTAAATTGCAAAAAAACTTGACATCGCGGCGAATCGACTCGCCCGAACCACACCAGTCGTTGGTCGGCTAAGCGGCTTCGCTCATACCGTGCTTGAAACGGCCCATTCAACTGACACGACCACGTCTATTTCGCGGCTGCTTCAATCCGAGTAGCGTACGACATTCGTGACGGACTCGATCGGCCCAGCGGAGTGCTGCGCGTGCTTGTCGTTTTGTCGTGTCTGAAAGTGGGTAACGTGGATGGACGGCGAAGCCCGTGAGAAACCGAAGGCCGCGTCGCATTCGACGAAGCGTCGGATGAATCGGGAGCACCAAGCCGAGCAAGCTCTCGAGGTCGTGAGTTTTCGGTACGACCTGACCCGATTCTTCGAGCAGTGCCTTCAGATATTTTTCCGCACACTGCTGACAATGGAAACAAACGAGGTCATGGAGTTTTTCGGTTCCTTCGGACAGCTTGTGCCCGCCGATGAGGTCGTTTTCCGCCTTGCCGATCCATTCCGTCGTCATCTTTTTCATAAAGGAGTTTTCCCCGAGTGACGACCTCCGTTACGAACGACTCGTTTTCCTCGAGCCGCCATTTCACATGCGCGGGCTTGAACACGAGCAAATCCATCGGGAATCGAGCGGGAACGGCGCACCGAATTCGAAACGCTTGGTCCATTTCATTTCGACAGGGCATGACGACGAACAGGTCGACATCGCTCTCGTCGTGCGGCACGCCGTAGGCATATGATCCAAACAGTATCACTCGGTCGGGCGAAAACCGCTCGACCAACTCCCGAACGAATTGCCGAATCGCGTGGAGCGGAATCTCTGGCCCTCGATGCCAGGGCGGAAACGAATTGATCAAACTCGACTTCTTTGCCATGGCCGGATTTTACGCCATTTCAATTCGTCTTACCAGTCGGCGACGCACAACAATTTCGCGAACTTAGCGATCTTCACGCAAGCGAAATCGGCGATCAACGACTGCCTCAATCCTTCAACTCGTTCGACGCTCGCCGTGGCACGAACCAGGCGAGCGCCATGCCGACCGCGTAGATCGTGCCGCTCCAGAGCCCGACGCGTGCGTAGTCGCCGCCGAACTGGTCGAGCATCAGGCCGGCCGACAGGACCACGCACGCGGCCACGACTCGACCGGTGTTGAACGAGATGCCCGTCCCGGTCGAACGCACGCGCGTCGGGAACAACTCCGGCAGAAACAGTGGCAGCCAGCCGAAGTACGTGATCCCCACGAAGCCGAGCAGAAACGCGAAGATCTGAAACTGCGGGTGCAACGGATCGAGTTGCGAGAAAATGAACGAACTGACTCCGAGCGCACCGAGGCTGATCAGGAAATAGCTGAGTCGTCGACCGAGGACGCTCGCCACGATTCCGCCCAGCAGGCTGCCGAACACGGCCCCGCCGGAGCGCGTGATCTGCGTCTTCGCCTTCGAGCGAGCGTCGGGCTTCTTCGGAGCGCCTTCATCGCTCAGCTTCGCACGTTGCTCGACGGCGTGGTCCGTCCACGGAACGAGCCAATTGGCGTTCGCGGCCGACCCGACCACGGGAATCGCCCCCAGGGCGATGCCGAGAATCGTGCGCTGCAACAGCGGCGGCCGAAGGACTTCGCCGATCGGCGATGGGCCTGCCCGCGTGGATCGGCTCGCCAACCATCGCGCGGACTCTGGGACGCCGACGAAGATCAGCAACCCAAGCATTGCTGGAGTGGCACCGACGAGCAGAGTCCAACGCCAAGCACCATCGGCGACCGGGTTGAAATACGCGATCACCCCGAGCAACACGAAGCCGACGTTCGCGGCCGCCCCCAGTAAGCCAGCCAGGAAGGGGCGCGAGGCATCGGGCCAGGCCTCGGCCACCAGGGCGACCGCGTTCGGCCAAACACCCCCCACGCCAAGACACGCGAGAAATCGCAAGGCGAGCATCAATTCGGCCGACGAATTGAAATAGGCGATCAGCGTGAACAGCGAATAGCAAAGGACGCTCGCGGCCAGCGCGCGGGTCCGGCCGAACCGATCGCCGAGCCAGCCGAACAACCATCCGCCGGCCGCCGCACCAAACAAAAACGCCGCCTGATACCAGGCGAACCAGCGCGTGATCGTCCGTTCCGGCGTGTCCGCCCCGAGCAATTCAAGCGACATCTGTCGATGGATCAGCACGAACAACGAGATCTCGAGGCCCGCCCCCATCCAGGCGGCGAACGCGGTGGCCAGCACTCGAACCCGCGCGCCGTTCATCGCGAACTCCAGGAGAACTTCACTTCGTGTTGCCCGCGAGGCCCTTCGCGATCGCGGCGGTCAATTGCTTCTCGACCCGCGGGGCCACAAACGACCAGCCGGTCGCTTCGTAGCCGCCTTCGGCGAACGCCTTGTCGGTGGGGATGTAGACCGGGCCGTAGTCGCCGTACCCGAGCGTGACGACGAACGACTTGGGCCGCTGCTTCTGGGCAAACAACTGATATTCGACGAACGGCTCGCCGGGAAGCAGTAAGAGTTGCGCGGCGCCGAAGTCGAGCACGGGCAAGTCGAGCTTGTGCCCGCCGTCGCAACGTTTGCGCCAACTCAACGCGTAGGCGGCCCGGACGCGTTCGTCGTAGCCCGATTGGTCGCCGTTAAGATTGGCTTCAAGGTTCTTCGATTGAAATCCCTCCGTCGTCTTCGTTTCGAGCATCATCGGTTCGGATCGGAACTCGCACTTCTCGATTGGTTGCCGTTTCGTGTGTTCCCAGGCCGATTTCCAGGCCGTGTGGAGTCGTTGGGTCAGCGCGATGCGATCCCGCGGCGTGCCTTCGTTGTACTTGCCGGGAGCGAGGTTGCCGCCGCAGCCGTTCGCGTAAAAGTGCATTACCCCTGGGTCTTCCGACTGCCGCATTCGTCGAGCGAGCCCCGCGAAGTCGCTCGACACGCTTCCTTGCCCGTAGAAACTCATCGGGTGAGTCGCATAGACGCTGATCGACGCCAAGGGCTTGTCCCCGTTCCAGAAGCTCAGCGTCTTCAGCCACGGGTCAATCAAGCCCTCGGGCGCGTCCTTCGCCTTCGGGTCTTTCATGGCGCTGCCGCGGAACATTTCGACCTTGCCATCCGACCCGAGGATGCGACGGCTCGAAGCGATCTTCTCGACTTTCGCCTGGCCGGTGCCAAGGTGTGTGATCGGCTTGGCGTTCTTAAGTTCCCGCCGCAGCGCGTCGGCCACGCGGGCCACGGTCTTGGCGTGCCAATCGACATCGAGCGTGCTTCGGCCCAATTTCAACTTGCTGATGAGTCGTTCCGCTTCGAGATCGGCGAGTGGGGCATCGTGTTGGTGAATGGCGCACACCAGAACTCGGTCCGGCTTCGTCCCGGCGGCCTCCGCCAATTTGTTTCGCCACAAATCGTGTGCTTCGTTGCCAATCCCGCACCAGTCCACCGCGACGAGAACGACCGGCGCTTCACCGCCGAGCAGGACGAACCCGTGCGCGTAAAGCGGGTCGTCCACTCGGGCGACGGGCTTCACGCCCATTCCCGCTTGCAAGGGATGCCCGCTCGGCGGCGTGACCTCCGCCACGAACGTCGCGAGCGAATAGCGTTGGAACTCCCGACCGAACGAACTCGCGCCCACCAAGGCGAGTAAGAGCGTGACGATAGTTTTCATGGTCGCGCCACCTCAGTGATTCGATGTCAAGTCCCAGACCGCGATGCGACCATCATTACAGGAGACGGCGAGCCGTCGGCCGTCCGGGCTGAAGGCCATGGCGTGGACGCGATATTGAAAGCCGCGCAGCGTCAGGAATTCCCGGCCCGTCTCCGTGTCGTACAGCACGACCGCTTTCTCCATCGACCCGCTCGCCGCGAACTTCGAGCCGTCGGGGCACAGAATCGTCGCCGACAACGTACCGAACTCGGAAGCGACCTCGATCGGCGGCGCGCCCGTGGCCGATTTGAGCAACACGCGATTCGTGTTCGTAGCGAAGGACCGTCGCAACAACGCTCGCGATCCGTCCGGATGCACCCCGCGCGTCATCAAGATCGCCGCCTCCTTGCCGATGGGGATCGACCGCAGATGTTGGCCCGTGATCGGGTCGAAGATTCGCACGTCTTGATCGTGGCCCTGCGAGGCCAGTACGGAACCGTTGGTCGAGAACGCGGCCCGGATCAAATTGCGGGCGTGGCCATCGAACTGATGTCGAAGTCCGCCCGATCGGGCATCGAAGAGCAACAACGTCCCCGTCTCGAAACCGCCGAACGCGGCATACTGGCCGTCGGGCGAGAGGACGAACGTCTGCGGGCGTTCCGGGTGCTTCCAGTGGCCGAGGACATCGCCCGAGTTCTGGTCGATGGTCCAGACTTCGGCCGAGCCGATGCGGATGCCCTTCGAGGCCGACCCACTGGCGTTTGTCGCGACGATGATTCGACCGTCG
>JANLUE010001125.1:0-2616 GCA_031363325.1 Gemmataceae bacterium | reverse complement strand
CGGCTAATGGCTGAAACGCCTCCGGCGTAAAAACCGGTCCGACGGGGCTCGCGTGCTGAGGTCGGTGCGGCGGCCAGAATCTGGCCGCTACACCGACCCAAAGGGCGCTCTATTCAGTTCGGATGGGACATAAGACGGTTCGGCCTGTCTGGTCTGTGACTGCGAGTTGCCCGGTCAGGCCACTTTCTCAACAAGGGAATACGCGATCTGTTGCCGAGGGCGTGGGCAATCCGGGAGAGCATCGCCAGCGTCAACGTCCCAAAAGTGCCGGCTTCGAGGTCGGCGAGCGACTCGGGGCTCACCCGCAGTCGCTCGGCCAGTCGTTCCCGGGTGAGTCCTTGGCGTTCGCGTTCCTGTCTCAGTTCGTCGGCGAGGCAGCGGAGAAGGAGAACCTCGCCCAGTATGGCGAACTCCGCCCCGTTCGCTTCCAAGTCCGCAATGGATTTGATGCCGGCCGGGACCGAGGCCAAGGCTCACTTCTTGGGTCCCTTCGCGGGGCCCGGCGGCAGTCCAGGGACAATTTCGATGTCGGACATCCCCGGGGCGCCGCGTTCCGGCAGGACCGAACGGCCGGGTCGAACGTCGCCATACTCGACGCCGGGGACGCTGAGGTCCACGTTCACTGGCTCGCGGGTCAGCAGAACTCCTTCGTTGCCCGCACGATCCTTGCACGTCACGCGGATCAGGAAGATGTGCGCTTCGCCAGTCGGGGCCGTCCACGCGTGTTGGCCGACGTTGTCGATCCAGTCGGGCGTGACGGGCTTCCACTCCGCATCTTTGCCAACGGCCTGATACTCGATCTTGATCGGGACCGGGGCAATGTTCGCGTCGGTCGCCTTCCAACGGATATCGACGACCGCCCCGTGTTCGCCGTTCGACGACACCTTACAAGTTAGTTCTTCGACTTTCGGCAAGGTTGTATCGACGATCACCTGGACATCGCCGCGTTCGCCTTGACGCGGAGCGGGTCGGCTCGCCCGGACGTGGTTCTTGGTGATGACGATCAAGTTGAAGAGCCCGTCCTTGGGGGCCTCGAAGCCGAACTGAAGCGGAATCGTCCGCGGCTTGTCCGGCGTGTTGGCGGGTGGGGCTTCTTGCGGGCCGAGGTCCTTGACCATCTGCCACTGAAGCTTGTCGTCGGCCGCGTAGAGGTACGCGGCCGTCAGCCCGGACGGGCCGACGTTGGTCGCATTCGAGTTGAACGTAAAGGTCCGCGTCTTGACGTAGAACAGGGGCGGTTGCACGCGCGCCCCGCCGCCGGCCGGCGCCACGTCCGCGTCGCGCACGCCGCTCGTTCCATTCGCCAACGGTCGAGATTCGCGGTCGCGGGCCGGTTCGCGTTCGCCTTCTTTGAGCGACACCCAGACCGGGTCGGAGATCGTCTTGTTCTCGGCCCGATCGGTGGCCACGACGCGAACTTGCATCCGCTCGCCGGACTTGAGTTGCCAGTGACGGCTATCGCGGGCCGAAAACGGCACGCCCCGGTCGATCGGATCGAAGCGCACGGCGTCGGGCCAACGGAACTCGAGCTTGATCCCCTTCGGGTCCATGTTCTCGTCGGTCGCTTCCCATTCGATGCCGGGAGCACCATCGGCCGAGACGGACGTGCGAAGCGAAACGATCTTCGGCGGCATCCGGTCGACAATTACGCGGCGTTGTTCGGTCAGTTGATCGCGGCGAGATGGGTCGGTCGTGCCGTCGCGGTACGTGGTCATCGTCGCGAAGCCGTAGGCTCCGTCGCGTTCGGCGGTGAAGATGAACTCGCGCTTCTGGCCGGGCTTGGCGGTATCGTGCTCGCGCCAGGTGCCACCCTCGACGCTGACGAACAATTTGACGCTCGCGGCCGGCCCGTCGGCGCGCAAATCGAAGGGGATCTTGATTCGCGTGTCGCGCGCGTAGAAGGTTTTCCCATCGGAGGGCAATTGGCCGAACGTGGGCGAGACGATGGCCAGGAGGCAAAGAAGTGGCAACGTGGGACGCACGGCGCGCCTCCTTTCGCCTCGACGGGAGGAATGAGATCGTTCGGCTCGCCAGCGCGCGGCGAGGCCATATGGGAAAACTCGGCAACCGGGGCGAGAGACTTGAACCGGGTCAAGCGGACCGGCCCGGTTCCCGTCGCGGCGCGCCCGCACAAATTGAAGGCTTGCCCGTCATAACCGGACCCTTCAACCCCGCTTCCCCGGCCGACCGGCGCTTCCCCGACTTGGACCGCCCCGTCGGCCGTGATAAACTTCAGGAGCATGTCCGGTTCCCGTGCCCCCGCGCGCCGGGGGAGGATTTTCGTCATGACGTTCCGATTGGCCGTCTTCGCCGCCCTGATGTCGGCAACCGCCGCGATGGCCCAGGTCCGGGCCCTCGAACCGGCCGCGGCCGACCTCGATCGGCTCAACCTTCAGACGGCCTGGCGCGCTCACGTGCCCATCTCCGACCGCACGGATGGGATCGCCACCGTCCAGCCCATCGACGATCAGGTGTTCGTCCAGCTCAAGTCCGGCAAGGTGGTGGCGATTCAGGCCCAGTACAACGCGAAGACGTTCCGCAAGGCCGGCGACATCTTGTGGACGTATCGACCGACTGGACCATCCGGCCTCGTTCGACCGCTGTCCGTCACCGCGA
>JANLUE010001122.1:0-4291 GCA_031363325.1 Gemmataceae bacterium | reverse complement strand
GCCCGAAGCGGGCTCCGATCCGGCCCACGAAAAGGTAGTTCCCATCGCGGAGTCGGTTTGGGAGCCCGCTTCGGGCGACCGCCAGCAAAGCCCCGGTCGGGCACAGGACCGCGCAGCGGTTCGAGCGAGGCCGGGGACCGGGAATACTTCAATTCCGAATCGATATCGGATTGAGATCGTTGTCCCAAAATGTCCATTTTTGTCCCGCTTTTGCAAAGAAGTTTATTTTTGGACTGACATTCGGAATGGGCTTTTGAGCAACGCAGATGCCATGATCTGACGCTTTGACTCTCTGTGATCTCTTGGTTAGTTGTTTGCCATCGCCCCTTGCGAGTCCCCCATGGCCGTTCGATCTGTGGAGTCGTTGCGGCGGTGTGTGCTCCAGCTCTGTGGCGAGGGCGGGGAGCTCGACGATGCGTTGTTGCTGAAGCGGCTGATGGCCAACGATCGCGAGGCGTTCGAGGCGTTGATTGCTCGACATGGGCCGATGGTGCTTGGGACGGCACGACGGCTCGTGAACGAACCGCACGATGCCGAGGACGTTTTTCAGGCCGTGTTTTTGAGCTTTTTCCGCCTGGCGAAGACGATTCGGCGCGCGAATACGATTCCGGCCTGGCTGTACAAGACGACGTGTCGCGTGGCCGCGCGGGCGAGGGCCCGCAATCGCCGCGTGACGCAACTTCAGTCGTTGCCCGACGTGGGGCAACGGTCCGAGCCGGGCGGCAACCTGGAATGGCGCGAGGTTCGGGCCGCGCTCGATGAGGAATTGCAACGCTTGCCGGAGCGACTGCGTTCGCCAATTCTGCTGTGCCACCTGACGGGCCTGACGCGCGACGAGGCGGCCCGGCAACTCGGCTGGTCGCTCAGCACTTTGAAGCGGCGCCTGGACGAAGGCCGCAAGATTCTGCGGGCCCGCCTGGAACGTCGGGGCATCGCCGCAGTCGGCCTCGCGTTGAGCGTCTTGAATTTCGAATCGACCCAGGCCGCCGTGAGCAAATTGCTCGTCGAATCGTGCCTCAATCTGACTTTCTCGAACGGGGCACTCACGCCGACAACGGTCTCCGTGCTCGTGCTTCATTCGGCCGTCAACTTGAAAGGCGTGGCCATGAAATCGATCCTTGCTTTGCTCGTCGCCACGGGCGTCGGCCTGGGAATCTACGCGGGATCGGGCCAGGCCAACCCACAACCGCCGGCCGCGGAGAAACCCGTAGACGCGACGCCGGCCAAGAAGGAGGCCGACGTGCAATTGGACGACCCGTTGCCGGCCGGCAGTGCCTTGCGGTTCGGGACCGCCCGCTATCGACACGGCGCGCCGATCGTCAACATGGCCGTCTCCCCCGATGGGAAGATCGCCTACGTCGTCAGCGGGACACGCTCGAACTGTTCCACACGGGCCTTCGAACTCGCAACCGGCAAGACGTTGTTCAATTTGCCGAACGATGAGGGGGAGGCCGTCGCGATCGCCCCGAATGGCGAGACGATCGTCACCAAGACGAGCCTGCACCTGTACGTTCGCGATCCCAAAACGGGGAGAACATTGCGGTCGATCGACCTGCCCAAAGTGAACCCGCGCAGCGAGAGCGATGCGCTCGTTTTCACCCCCGATGGCCGGGCAATCGCGACGATCACCGATGGCATGGATGCGCTCTTGATCGACTACGAAAATGGCAATGTGCTCCGCGTGTTCCCGCGCGACGAATCGGAAGCGAATCGCGGCGGCTTCCCGCAAGTGAACGCGGTCGCGTTCTCGCCCGATGGCAAACGAATGGTGACGGGCGGTTACGCGAAAGACAAGGACGACTATTTCGCGCGATTGTGGGACGTGCAGACCGGCAAGGAACTGGGCCGATATTTGCACGGCACCAAGGGCTACGGCATCCGGTGTCTGGCGATTTCGCCCGATGGCAAGACGCTCGCCACCTTGGGCACGCAGTCCGGGGTCTTTCTGCGACTCTTCGATCTGGACACGGGCAAGCAAACTCGCGCGTTTCCCACGGACGGCAATCTGAGACCCAATTCCAAAAGCGTGGCGTTTTCTCCAGACGGCAAGATCGTGGCCGTCGCGTGCAATTCGATCCACCTGTACGACACGACTTCCGGCGAGGAAAAACTCCGCATCGATCGAGCCGCGAGCAATCTCCATTTCACAGACGAGGGGAAAGTTCTCGTTGGTGCCGTGGACGGGACCATCGATCGCTGGGAGACGGCCACGGGCAAAACGCTCACCCCCGATGCCGGCGATAGTTCGGTCGCGCAGGTACTCGTCTCGGCCGATGGCAGTCGCGTGGTCTCGCGCGGCCAGGGTGGCGATGCCCACGTCTGGAATGGCGCGACCGGCCAACACGTGCGACGCTTGCGGGCGGGCTGGCAACAGAACCTGGCGCTGAGCCCCGATGGCAAATATCTCGCGTGGCCCGTCCGTGATCCGAAAGTCACATACTCCGAACCGGATGAACCCCGATCGATTTATGAAGGCTCGCGGGTCCGCTTGTACGACATCGCCGCGGAAAAATTTGTGGATGATTTTCCATCGTACAAGGGGCATGCCAAGGACTTGACATTTACAAGCGATAGCAAACAGTTGGTCACGGTTGACAATCGCAGCGGTATGGTGCGAACCTGGAACGTCGAAACACGGAAGGAAGAACGCAGCTTTTCGGCGTTGCCGGCTCCACCCAAGAACAAGACGCACGCGGTACATCGGGCACTCGTCTCGCCGGACGGCCGTACCGTCGTGCTGACTTACCAGGAGAACGACGGCAGCCGAATCGAACGGCTCGGGCGCGGCCTCGCGGATCGGCCACATGCGGTCCGCGTCTGGGATGTCCCTTCCGGAAGGCCATACCCGATTCTCGAAGGGAACTACCCGGTCGATGGCGCGTTTTCCCCCGACGGGCGATTCCTGGTCTCGACCGATTGCGTTTGTGAGATCGCGACCGGCCGGCGCGTCGCCAATCTGACACACGACACTTTCGTCCGGGCCGCCGCCTTTTCGCGAGACGGTCGGTATCTGGCCACGGCCGTCCACTATCAGAAGATTGAAATCTGGGAAGTCGCGACCTGGACCAAGCGAAACGAATTCAAGGGCTACGACGATCACTCGATCACACTCACCTTCGGCCCCGGCGGGCGACTGTTCACCGGCAATCGCGATACGACCGTGATCGCCTGGGACGTGAATCCCGGCCGAGCCAGGGCGACGAATTCACTCGACGGCCCCTGGGCCGATCTCGCTAAACGCGATAGCAGTGTGACATTCAAGTCGCAGGGTCAATTCCTGACCGTCCCGGCCGAGACAATTCGCCTGTTCGCGGACAACATCAAGCTGCGAGAACCGTTGGACGCCAAGCGAATCCAACAATTGATCGCCGATCTGGATAGCAACCGATTCGCCGACCGCGAGGCCGCAACGAAAACACTCGGCGAGCTCGGCCGACGCGCGAAGCCCTATCTGGAACAGGCGATCAAGTCGGCGAAGTCGCCCGAAGCCCAGGAGCGTGCGCAGAAAGTCCTGGCGGCAATCCTGCAAATTGCCCCGACCTCGGACGAACTTCGCGAGATACGGGCGGTTGCCATATTGGAGTGGATCGGCAATGCCGCCGCGAAGGATCTGCTCGCCAAGTGGTCCGCCGGCCCGGCCGGTGCTTGGCTGACGGACGAAGCGTTGGCGGCGACGAGTCGATTGAGTCATGGTGCGACACGGTGACGAGATCGCCTGCCTGGGCATTTTGCGCAATCTTCGACCCTGGGACATTTCGCGTCGCTTCATTTCTCGTTGACAATTCCGCCGCACGGTTTATAAGCACGCTCCGCATTGGTGCCGGGCCGCGCGGGGGAATCGTCGCGGCTCGGGCTAAAGCGGGACAGCGGACCATCAAAGTGCGAGGCCATGGCCGACGCGACCACCACGGTCGGGGGGCTCAAGGACGCGATTCGCGCGTTCGCAGCCGCCCGCCACTGGGAGCCGTTCCACACTCCGAAAAACCTCGGCATGGCCCTGGCCAGCGAGGTCGGCGAGTTGTTGGAACACTTCCGTTGGTTGACCGGGGACGAGTCTTACGCCGTTTGCCAGGACCCGCGCACTCGCGAGGCCATCGCCGATGAACTGGCCGACGTGTTCAACCTGGTTTTGCTGTTCAGCCTGCACAGCGGGATCGACCTGAGTGAGGCCATCGCCGCGAAACTGGTCAAGAACGCGGTGAAGTATCCGGTTGGTTCATGACCTGGGGGGAATCGAAATCATGCGACGAATCCACGCCGCCATGTTGGCCCTCGGGGTCGTCGGGGTACT
>JANLUE010001120.1:0-1835 GCA_031363325.1 Gemmataceae bacterium | reverse complement strand
AAAACATCTCCTCGCAGATCCCGGGGGCGATACCGACCGCACAGATCGCCAGCATCCACGGAGCGTCCTTGATCAGTTTGGCGATCGCATCGTTCGTCCCTCCCATCTGGATGTCGATATTGAACTCGTTGAGGATTTGTTGAGTTGAGGGCACGTACTTTTGGACGGGGACCATCATCGATTCCGAGAGGGCGAGCATCGCCGGGATGCCAATGATGATCAGTGAGAAATGGATCGGGCTCGGCAGATGAGTCAGCGCGATCGACCGCTTCCACTTTTTGCCGCACCACAGTCGAAGTAACAGCAAACTCACCAAGAGCCCGACGAACTGCGACCCAGCCGCGATCCACAACATCCAGCCGTTGAGGACGGACATCATTTTCTGTTGATCGTTCAGGAACTCCGCGCCGTTCCTGGAGGCCTCATACATGAAGATCATCGAAATGAACGCGATCCCGGCCAGGAATTGGCTGACGATCAAATACAGCAAACACCACGCGACCGCGAGCCAGAAGCCGAAGCCCACGCGGCGCTTCGGCGGTGGGTCGGCGTAGTCGCGCCGTTCCTGGAGCGCGGGTCGTTCGACCGAGCCGGGGGGCAGATCGTCGAAGTCGTCGAATTGATCGGGGGTCATCGTTTCACCCGTAGTGAACCCAGCCCAGGTAATCGCACCACTGATAAATCCACGGGTGCCGCCAGGGGTTGGCCCAGGGATACGTCGCGGAGAACGCCGACACCGCGAGGCACACGTAACCGAATCCGCGACCCGCTCGCGACATTGCGAGACGATCGGCCGCCGGCAACACCGCGAGCAGGAACAACGGCGTCAGCCAGAACAGCCAGCGAGGCCCGCTCGTCCAGCCGCCATAGTTGTTCGATTTGATAATGTAGAACCCGATCACGACCGCCGCGATGGCCGGCACCCAAAGCAAGAACCGCTCGCGGCGATAACCGAGGATCGCGCCGGGAATCACCAGGAGCCAGACGGGGCTCAGCGAGAACAACCCGTGGTGCCCGAACAGCATGTGAAACGCATAAACGGATTTCGGTTCGTCGATGAAATCGATCCCCGGCGGCCGTTCGGTCAGGCCCTGTTCGCGCCAGCGAAGTTTTTCCCAGTGGCTACCGGGATATTCGTACCACTCGCCGCCGAACTTCGCGTACACCGGGATCCACGTGCCAAGCGCGTGATAGCCGATCAGCGTTTGCGCGGCGATCGGGGCCAGAAACGCCAAGGTGAAAGCGACTGCCGCCATCCGCGAACGTACCAGGAGAATCAACCCCGCGACCCCGGCGAACGCGGCGGCCGGCAGGTCCAGGCAAACGGCCAAGCCGGCGAACAGCCCGACCAGGGCCGCACGGCCGGTGCTCCGCGACTCGCCGAGCAGTGCGTACAGCGCGAAGAAGATGCAACACGCGGCCGGCACGTGGTTGTTCAACGAGATCGCGAACGTCGTCAGGAACGTGCCGAAACACGCGGTCGCGAACGTGAACAGTCGGCCCCAGTCGGTCGTGCCGTTGCGTTCGATCAAACGCGACAGGAGCCACAGCGCGATCGCCAGGGGGAGTACGTTGAACGTGAGCAGGATCGTCGCGACAACTTCCCACTTCCGTTCGTCGATTCGCCAACCGAGCAGTTGGTTCAACAGCCAGTATTCGCCCGCGACAGCCACGGTGAACAACGGCGGCTTCGTGGCGAAGAACTCCTTGGTCTCCGTATGCAACACGATGTCGACCGACCCGTAGCCGTCCGAAAAGCGAATCCCTTCATCGCGATAACCGGTTTTCGTGGTCGGATCTTCGACACGCCGGGCGATGGCGAACCGACCCTCCTC
>JANLUE010001096.1:0-2132 GCA_031363325.1 Gemmataceae bacterium | reverse complement strand
CGACGGTCGGCACGTTGAACATCGCCGGCGGCCTGACGTTCCAGGGCGGCGACTACACGGTCGATCTCGGCGCGACCAGCGACCGAATCGCACTGACCGGAACGGGCGACCTGGCGATCGGCAATGGCAGTCGACTCGGTGACGAACGAAGCACCGGCGCGTTGACGGGCGTGGTCGATGTTCAACTGATCGACTTCACGACGCTCGACGCCTTCAATCCGTCGTTCGCGAATTTCTTGAACGAAGGCGATGTCGGGTTCCTCGGCGCCGATGTCGTGACACTGTCGCACTACGGCCCGCCGGGCACCGGGCTGACGGTCGCCCACCTCGACGACGCCGGCGCGCTCACGAAGACCGGCACCGAGTCCGATGGCACGTCGTTCACCGCGAAGATCACCGGCGGCGGCCAACTCGTCACGTTCACGGACACGTTCGGCCAGTTCAACCTGCTCGTTCGAAACACCACGGCGAAGTCGCGCGTCACCATTGCGACCAAGGTGAATTCGTCGAACGACACGATCGACTTCGGGGGCATTCGCATCGCCGGCCCACTCGCGGCTTTCAGCGCCACCAAGGCCAATTTGTTCGGCGACCTCGTGGCCAACGGGCCGGTCGGGTCGATCGGCGTTGGCGACGTGTTCGGCAACATCCATCTCAACACCTTGGCGACCGTGCCGACCACGGACAAGACTTCGATCACGGCTGGTTCGTTCGGCGGGGCGATCAAGACTCCCGGTACGATCACAACCCTCACGACTCGACTCGACTTCAACGGCGCGATCACGGCCGCGGCGATCGGGACCGTGAAGGTTGGCCGCACGTTGTCTGGGTTCACGGGGCCGTGGAACGTGACCGGTGCCGTCACCAAGATCACGGCCGCCGAAGTGACTGGCCTGAACCTGACGGCCCGCAACCTCGGCAGCCTGTCGACCCTGGGTAGCACCATCTATCAGATCGCCGGCAATCTCGATTCGAGCACGATTACCTTGAAGGGCAACGCGGGCGGCCGCACCCTGGTCGGGCTCGGGGTACTCAGCGTCAAGGCGAACGTTCTTGGCTCGACGATCGACGTTGAAGAGGGCAATGTTTCGAGCGTGTCCGTTGGTCGATTCATCAACAGTCGCTTGTTCCTCGACTACTCGCCGGTGGGCGCGTTCAATACGACGGGCGTGTTCGATAGCGCCGCCCGGTTCAAACTGACCTCGTTCGCCACTAAGGCGACGCCACTCAACCAGCCAGGGGCCCTGTTGGACTGGGCGTTCGCCGGCAGCCAGATCGTGGCCGACACGATCGGAATCGTTCGCCTGAGTGGCCTGAACACGGACAACCTGGGCGACTCGTTCGGAATCAAGTTCCGCACGGCCGGCGGTAGCGTCCGCGTGACGAAGGCCGACGCCGGCCTGCCGACGAACCTGTTGAACGTGAACCTGACGCCCGGTGCGAACGCGATCGCGGGCGACCTGTTCTTCGTGGCGATTCCGTAAAGTGGGTCGGTGAATGCCAGGGGCGGCCTTCCCAGGCCGCCCCATAGAAATGTGATTCGATTACTTCACGCTGAGCAACTTGTCCGCTTCGGGAAAGGTCTCCACCGTCAGTTTCTTGAAGTGAATCTCCTGCGGCACGTTGTGGGAATGCAACTGCAGGCCAATCGGGCCGGCCTTGATGCGGTCCGGCTCGGGGTCGCGCCAGTCGACGACGGCCGAGCCATTCACGGCGACGCGGACGCGGTTCCCCTGGGCCAGAATCTCGATGTCGTTCCAGTCGTGTTGCTTGCCGACCTTCTTGGCTGGCCCGCCATCGACCGGCAAGCCGTTGCGGCCGAACAGGTCGTACATGCCGTAGCCCGAGGGGAACATCACGAGGTGGCCGGCGTAGGTGTGCTTCGTTCGGTCCTTGTCCGGCTCCTTCGACACGTCGGGCTTGACCGTGCCCCAGAACGAAACGCCCGAGTGCATCTCGGACTCGACGAGTTTGGCGGCGAACGTGAGCCGGAAGTCGGTGTACTTGTCTTTCGTGAGCAGGTAGGTGCTGAACTTGAGCGGGTCCTTGTTCTTGGCGACGATGACGCCATCCTGCACGGACCACAAGTCCTCGAAGCCTTCCCAGCCTTTGAGCGTCTTGCCATCGAAGAG
>JANLUE010001090.1:0-4459 GCA_031363325.1 Gemmataceae bacterium | reverse complement strand
CACTGAAGGGTAAGCTCTCATGTTCCGTACGTCAAAGCTCCTCGGCTTGGCCATCCTGGTGCTCGGGGTTGTGTGTTCGGCCACGATCACCCAAGACCTCGGTGCCCAGATCAACGGCAACAGTCAGAAAGACAAGACCCTGCCGCCAATCTTCGGCAAGGGCTTCCGCCCCGGGTTCGCCCGTCCGCCAGTGGTCCAAGGCCCGTTCCGACCGCCGAGCCAAACGGTTCTCGGCGGCGGCAGCAATAACGGCCAAAACGGCGGCCAGAACAACGGGAACAACGGCCAAAACGGGAACAATGGAAACAACGGCGGAAACAACGGCGGAAATGGTGGAAATGGTGGATTTGGCGGCAACGGTGGTCAGAACGGCGGCCAGCAAGGTCAGCAAGGTGGCCAACAGGGGCAACAGGGTCAGGGTGGTGGCTTCGGCGGCCAGGGCGGAATCATTTCGTTCGGCGGCTTCAGTGGCAACATCCAGGCTCTCCCGCAGATCGGGGCCATGAACTATCTCGGTATCTCGGGCGGCGTGTTCGGCCTGACCGGGTCCGGCCAGGGTGGCTTCGGCGGCGGTTTCGGCGGCCAGGGCGGTTTCGGCGGAAACCAGGTTCAGGGCGGCCAGCAAGGATTCGGTGGCGGCTTCGGCGGTCAACAGGGTGGCTTCGGCGGTCAACAGGGTGGCTTCGGTGGTCAACAGGGTGGCTTCGGTGGTCAACAGGGTGGTTTCGGCGGTCAGCAGGGTGGCTTCGGCGGCCAGGGTGGTGGTCAGAAGGGCTTTGGATTCTCCGGCTCCTACGGACTTTAATCGCGAACTCCGGTCGCCACATGGCGAATGAGTTTTGCCGCCATCGTGGTTGTTTGCTCGGGCTCGCATGTGGTGACGCGGTCGGCACCACGGTCGAGTTCAAGACGCGTGGCACGTTCCCGCCGCTGACCGATATGGTTGGCGGCGGGCCTTTTCGTTTGCCCGTCGGCGCGTGGACCGACGACACTTCGATGGCACTTTGTCTACAGTTCCTTGACCAACGATTTGAGCCGCTTCAAGCCGGCCGTGTCGACGCAGTAGCACACTTTCGGGCCATCCACATCGCCGCGAATGAGGCCGGCCTCTTTCAGAATCTTCAAGTGTTGTGAGACCGTCGACTGGGCGACCGGCAATTCGTCGACCAGTTCGCCGCACACGCAGGCATTCTTCTCGATCAGGATTTGCAGGATGCGAACGCGAATCGGATGTGCGATCGCCCAGGCGAGCCCCGCGAGGTCGACGTCGATCGTCGGCGCGGGCGGGCAGAGACAATCGGCTTCAGCCTTGCGGGTCGGCATGTTGGTTGAATATCCCATGCGTTGCAGGTATTCCGCAACATCGCTATCGCCAGTGTACGCCCCTGTTGTCCCAGAATCGCAAAGATGATGACTCGTCGCCGAGTCGCCCGCCAGCGGACGCTGCCGAACGAGCGGTTCGGGTCGAGTACCCAGTTTCAATCCGTTTTGGGCTTCGCAATGCGACCGGCAGGCAATAGTCTACACCGCGCTCGAATGGCGGAACGAAGGAGGGTCGAATGTCGCAGATTCGCTGTGAAGAAGTCGCGGAAGGCTTGCGTGCTTCGGAGGCATGCGCTGTCTTTCGCGACCACAATGGTCGACGCCACTTTCAGCGCGTCGAACGGAACTTCCTTTCGACGATTGAAGGAGACGCCTTCCTTCCGGTTGGCATCATTCATGTCGATCCGAGATCCGGGCTCGTCCTCGTCGAGCTATCCCATGAAGCCGAAACTGGCGCCAATCGACTGTGGGTCAGACAGGACCAACTCGACAAGCCCATTGAGGCCTACGCATGATCCTATCCGACCGCGAAATTCGCGCGGCGATGACTCGTCACTTACTCGAAGGTTTCTTCTGCCGCACCCATTTCTTCCAGGCGAGGGCGGCTTCTTCTTTCTCGGCTTCGTTGGCGGTCACGCTTGGCCCAAGGTCTTTGCCACTCAATTGACATAAGGCCGTGTGGGCCGCGCGAGCGACCAACGGCTCCGAATCTAAGAGCATGTCGGCAAGGCGGTCCGCATGATCCGTGCTTTTCCGCTTGGCCAGCCCCAGAGCGGCCGCTCGACGAATCTCCGGGAGGGAGTCGTCGAGATATTCGCGGAGCGTCGCGTCGGTCATGCGAATGAGGCGATCGGCGAGCACATCGCGAAGTTCTTCCCGTTCCGCGTATGGAGAGCGGGCGATGGCGACCGCCATCGCTTCGGTGTACTTCACGCCCTTTGTGTCTCGATACTTGGCGAGCATGTCGGCGCGCGCTTTGGCGCTCGCCGCGAGCAAGGCTTTGGCGAGTCGCTCCGACTCTTCGCCCACCGCGGAACTGGAAATGATCTTGGCCCCGACGGGTCGGGCCAGGCGGTCGCGCTCGTCCCACCACTCCGTCCATTTGGCGATCGCTTCTTCGCGACGCGGTTGCGACGCCCCACTGGCCGGGCCGAAATCGACGGGCTTGGTGAGGTTGGCCAACGGAGTGGGCGTCGAGCCGGCGACCGGTCGCGCGAGGCGGGCCGCTTCTTCCGGATTGAGCTCAAGGAAATTCAAGATGATCAAGCTTCGCCGGCTCGCCTGGCGCACCGAGTCGCTCGAATCATTGAGGATTGGGATGATGAGCAGCGGCCAACGGAGCCGGCGTTCGCCGACCGCGTATGCGGCCACGAAACGTTCGTCCGCGAGCTTCGACTTGAGGGCGGCCTTCAGTTCATCCTCGCTCATGTTGAGCGCGATCAGGTACAATCGCCGGAGGTATTCCTGCTTGGCGCGCTCTTGTTGCTCGAGGTATTCGCGAACTCGACCGAGTTCGTTCGGGACGCATCCCCTCGGCCCTCAAGGGGCCGGCGAAGGCCGGGGGCTTAAGCCGAGAATAGCCAACGCGAGCAAGAACAATCTGGAAGGGGTGCTCATGGGCACTCCAGGGCGGTGGGAATGAAGTGAGATTAATCGAGCGGCTCAACGAGTGCAACTGAATTCCCCAATTTGTCGGGTGTGCGAATGCGTCGTTCATTCGCCTTGGCGACCGGTACAATCAACTCAGGTGGATGGAAACAATGTCCACCCCTTGACCTCCGCCGAAAAATAGACCGGTCGGCCGACGAATTACCCTGGTCCCCCGACTCGCAGGAACCGGCATGACGATCGTCTCTTCGCAGAAGCCGCACCGGGAATGGCTGTGGCTCGTGCTCGCCTTGGTACTCGTGGGCGGGATCACCGTCCCCCTGTGGCAGTGGGCGTCGCCGGCCGAAAGTTCCGCCGAGTACTGGGCCAAATGGACGCCGCAGCGCGTCGCCAAACTTCTACTTGGCCCCGAGCAGATCGCTTGTTACCTTTGCTTCGTCTGGGCTGGGTTCATGCTGCTGAACCGCTATCGCGAAGTCATTCGCCAACGGTTCGCGTTCAATCTCGATCTGCTTCCGACTGACGAGGGAGCGAAAATTCTGCCCGAAGACGCCCGGCCAATCGCGCGCAAGATCGACTCGCTCACCCGGCAACGGCCTTACATCCTGGCCAAGATGATCCACGTGGCCCTGACCAAGTTCGCGATCAGCCGCAAGGCCCCGGATGTCGGCGAGGTCGTTCGCAATCAGGCGAACATTGAACAGGATCGGCAGATCACATCGATGGGGATGATCACCTACCTCGCCTGGGCGATCCCCGCGATCGGCTTCCTCGGTACGGTTCGCGGACTCGCCGGTGGCATGAGCATGGCCGGCAACCAGAAGAACGCGGACTTCATCAAGCAAGTCACCGATCAGCTCGGCATCGCCTTCGACTGCACGTTCGTCGCCCTGGCCCTCAGCCTCCTCTTGATGTACCTTCTCCACGTGGTGCAACGGGCCGAGGAACACCTGATCATCGACTGTCAACAGTACTGCCAGGAACATTTGCTCCTACGGCTGTACGACCCCGAACCGGAACCCTCGTATCTCTCCAACGACTGACCCGGCCCCACAAGGAACCGTCCCATGGCCTGGGTGAATTGGACGCGGAAGTCCGGCGAAGCGGCCACGGCCCGGGGCCCGCTCGGCGTCGACCTCAACGCCGGTCGAGCGCGGGCGGCGCACGGTCGCGCCGCCAAGAACAAACTGTTTCCACTCGCCGACCCGAACCCAGACTTGCTGCTCGCCATCTCGATGGAGAAGCGGGCCGCCGAGGCCGGCGCGCCGGCCCTGGCTGTCAGTCGCAAACTTCCGCACGTCGTCTGTTCCGGGTTCCTGCCGTTCCTTCGCCAACCGCAGAAGTGGGAACACGGCCGACATTCCTTCACCGCCGAATTGGCGACCGCCCACGGCCTCGAACGACTTCGGGCTGCCTGTCCCGGTACCGAAGCGATCTCGCTCGGACTGCCGAGTTACTTGAGCGTCGCCCAGGTAACCTCCCTCCTCGGGCTGGCCGAAAAAGCGAAGTTCAAGGTTCGTGGCACGAC
>JANLUE010001044.1:0-2535 GCA_031363325.1 Gemmataceae bacterium | reverse complement strand
GCCGCTCCCGCCACCGGTCTGATCGCGTCCTTGACGCGACCGGCCAATTGAAACTTCTGGTCCGGCGTGCCCCCGGTGATCTGGATGTCGATCGGCGACGAGGCCCCGAAGTCCAGCGCCGCCGAAACCATGCCCCCGGTGTCGAAACTAAACTCCAGGTCCGAAAAACTCGGGTCGGCGGCCATATGCTTGCGCAGGTCGATGGCGTATTGCTGGGCCGACTTCGAGCGCTCGGCCGCCAGTTGCAGCCGAATCACCGTGTCTTGTTGGCCGGCGTTCGGCGAATAAGCGCTCGACCAATCGTTGTTGAGCCCGAGCTCCGAGACGACCATCTTCAATTCGTCTGGTGGGATCACCTCGGCGATCGCCCGTTCCACATCGATGATTCGCTTTTCCGTCGCGTCGAGTCGGAGGTGGGACGGAGCGCGGACCTGGATGCTGATCTGCCCCGCATCGACGGCCGGGAAGAATTCCTGGCCGATCGACCGGGCCAGCGCCAGTGAGCATGCGAATAGACCACCAACTGCGAGCAAGACGGCCGTCCGGTGTCGCAGCGACCAGTCGAGAATCGAAGCGTATCGTCGCGTGCAATAGCCGAGGCCCGCATCGACGACTCCGTAGATTCGAGCGAAAAATCCACCCTGAACGGACCCGTGCGACGGGTCGTGGCCGTGCCCACGAAGCATCTTGGCGCACAGCGATGGCACGAACGTCCAGGACAGGGCGAACGAAACGAGCATCGCGAAAGCGACCGCCAACGTGAGCGGCTTGAACAGGAACCCGCCGAGTCCGGGCGTCAGCGCGACCGGAACCAGAACGATAATCAAGGCGAGCGTTGCGACCAAAACCGGAAGCGTCAGTTCTCCGACCGCGTCGAGTGACGCCTGCACGGGCGACTTGCCCATTCGGAGGTGCCGGTGCGTGTTCTCCAGGACCACGATTGCGTTATCGACGAGCGGCCCAATCGCCAGGAACAGGCCCCCCAGGGTCATGACGTTGATCGTGTTGCCGGTCGTTTGTAATCCGATGACGGCCCCGAGGATCGAAAGCGGCAGCGAAAGGGTCGCGATGACCGTCATCTTCCAGTTGCCCAGAAAAAACAGAATCATCAAGGAAACCAGGATCGCACCGATGACTCCCTCGTGGACGAGGCTTTCGATCGACTTGCGGACGTATTCCGATTGATCGATGACGAACTCGAGCTTGCTGCCCTCCGGCAGTTCTTTCTCCATCTCCGGGATCGCGGCCTTGACGCCGTCGGCCACCGACAGGCTACTCGTCCCCTGTTGCCGGTAGATCGGCACGAACACCTGCTGCCGGCCGTTCACGCGCACCCGGGACTTCTGAATCACCGCGTCGTCCTCGGCGTGGCCGATGTCCTGGAGCAACACCCGCCGGTCTGGGTCGAACACGATCGGCATTTCGTTGAGGTCCTCGACCGTCCGGACCATCACGTTCGTGTCGAGCGCGATTTGACTGTCGCCGATGTAGGCCGCGCCCGGTGAGACCATCAAGTTGCCCTGATCGAGCGCGCGAACGACATCGACCGGCGACAGATTGCGAGCTTCGAGCTTCTTGTGGTCGAGGTAGATCATGATTCGACGGTCCTTACCGCCGACCACGACCGGGGCCACGCAGCCGCGAACCGAGCCGAGCCGATTGCGGACCTCGACGCGCGCCAGATCCTTGACTTGCTGTTCGACCATCGTCGGATTGCTGACCGTCAGGATGCCGAGTGGAAGTGTGCCCGTCGGATCGAAGGGCAACAGGACCGGCGGGAGCGTGTTCGTCGGCAAGTAGGGCTGGGCCGCGCCGGCGAGCGAACTACTCTGAGTGAGCGCGACGGCCGGATCGATATCGTCCTGGAAATACAGCTTGACGACGCTCACGCCAGCCACCGATCGAGATTCAACCGTTTGTACGCCGGGGGCCTGATTGACCCAGCGCTCGACCCGGTCGGTGATGGTGCGCTCCATCGACCGCGCCGGCATGCCGTTGTAGTACGTCAGAACCTGGACCGCCGGGGTCTTGAATGCAGGCAGAATATCGACGGGAATTGAGAATACGGCCACAAGGCCGAGGACCGCGATGAACAGCGCGAACACGAGCACGCCATGAACGTTGCCAATCGCGAGGCGGACGAGGCCCATTCAACGCCCTCCCGGACGGGAAACGCGAACTTGAGTCGGTGGGCCGTGATGGTAGTGTCGCAGAAGATCAACACATCGTCCACGAGTTCAAGGCGGGAATTGGGATGAAATCGGGCTGGCAAGTGTTTTGTAATGTCGTCGAGGCGGATAAGGACCGACCGCGTCCGGCTCATTCATTCATTCATTCTTTCTTCTTCGCGCGTGGGTCGTCTGCCGCGTTCACATAGCTGATGCTCCAGGGCCCCTCCCCGTGAAATTGGACTATGGTCTCGCCCTTGACCCAGACGAAATGCTTCATGCCGGCCGGCCAGGTGCCGTACGTGCCGGCCGGCATGGCCTCCGCTTTCGCCGCTTCAAACTGGTCGCCCATGCCGATGTGGAACGT
>JANLUE010001020.1:0-1437 GCA_031363325.1 Gemmataceae bacterium | reverse complement strand
TTTCCGAAACTCCGGTTCTCCCCGTGATTCGGGTTTAGCCGCGCCAGAACGCTGCGGAAAGTATCTATTCCGCGTAGATCGTGAACGTCTTCACCTGATTGGCCGCGATCTGGCGGACGCGTGGCACGCCGCGATGAATCTGCAGCACTTCGTAGGTGAAGCTACCGGGGGCGACCGGGATCAACCGCTCTTCGCCCGGGGTGAGCCGGTACGACAAGCCGTTCACGACGACGGACATGGTCAGCGGGTGTTCGTTGATGAACCGCACACGGCCCATGTTCAGGAACGAAGTCGTCGGGCCCTGGTCGTTCGGCTTGAGGGCCGTGGTCGACGGGGCGTCGAGCCGTTTCTTGAGGTCGGCCATGTCGCGCTTCAGTATGTCGATCTCGGCCCCGAGAGTGATCTGCTTGCCGCGCACTTCTTCGAGCTTGCTCAGTGCGTCCTTGGCTTCCTGAAGGCTTTTCGTCGCCTTTTCCAGGTTTTCAATGGCCTTCGCGAGGTCGGCGGCCGTCGGCGGGTCGGCCGCGAACGAAGGCGTAGCCGCCAGGCTGGCGGTCAAGAGGGCCGGCAGTGCGAATCGGCGAAGCGTCATGGTGCGTACCCCGAGTGGGTGAATCAACTGTGGTCCGTTCCTTGACAGTAAAGGGCGAACCCGTGGCTGGCAAGGGAATTTCGCGGTTTTGCCGCTCCGGCAAGCCGTGCGGCTGGTTCCGATAAACTGTCGACGCGCCGGAACTCCAGGTTCCTTGACGGCGCAGTTGGCGAGACTATCATTCCGTTAGCGAGCCGATTGATCGGCGTCGGCCACGACCCCTGGGCCCCGAATGTTCTTTGCCGACGCCGTCCGAACCACCGCCGGGGTCGAGTCCGCCTTCCAATTGGCCGACTACTACCCAATCTTCCTCTTCCTCGCCCTGCTGCTCGCGTTCGTCCTGGGAACCCTCTTCGCCTCGCAACTGTTTCACTGGCTGGGGCTTAAGCCCTACAAGGCGACGGCCATCAAGCTCATGCCCTACGAGTCCGGCATGGACCCGGTCGGCTCGGCCCGAATGCAGTTCGACGTGAAGTTCTACCTGATCGCGATCCTGTTCCTCGTCTTCGACGTCGAACTATTATTTCTGTACCCCTGGGCCGTGACGGCCTACTCGGACGGGGCGGACATCGCCTGGCGAGCGGCATTTGGGCGGATCGTGTTCTGGGAAGTCGTCGTGTTCATCGCCTCGCTCGGCGTTGGTTATATCTACGCGTGGCGCAAGGGTGTTTTCCGGTGGAAGTGAATCAATTGTTGAACCACAGAGTCACAGAGAGAGGCAATCTTGATCGCGATGGTTACAGATTTTCAATTGAACCCGGTTCAGTTAGAAACCTGGAATTTCAGAACCTCGCCCCTCGCCCAAACGGCGAACCGGCTGCGTAAGCTGCCGGGTCCTTGCACAA
>JANLUE010001295.1:0-4700 GCA_031363325.1 Gemmataceae bacterium | reverse complement strand
GCGACACCATCCCCGCGAACAGCACCAGGGGCGGAATCCATCGCGTCACGAATGTTGATAAACCTCGCATCGCATCCTCCAGAATCACTATGGGCGAATATCCTCTACGCTTTAGCTATTTGCCTCGCGCGGCTACTGCGACGGGTATTCGCAATATCGAATAGTATTCGTCATCCATCTGAATTGACAAGTCTGCATTCGCGTCGGAAGATAGCGCTGGATCGACTTCAATAATGATATCAAGCGTGCCGTTTTCCAAACTTCGAGAATCAATCGTTAGCCATTTAGACATCGAACTGATCTTGCGGACTTGTACCTTTTGCCCATCGGATCGCCCGAAATTAATTGTTGTTGTGCGATTCGCTGTACGATCCGGACTGGACGGAAAGTATGCGCGTTTTGCGGATTGGCTGTACAACGACTTCACAGTCCATTGAACGCAGATGCTCGTCGATGCAGGCATGTCGATGGGTGGACTGCTTGGCGTAATCTGGAAAAGCTGCTGATGTGTTCCGATAATCTGGTCAGCTGATACGCTTAAGTCGATGTTCCATTTTCTATGCCACATTCCGTGATCGTCTTGGCTTGTAACGGGCAATCCAATCTGCACCTGAATTGGTCCTAACTGTTCCGATAAACTGACTGCCTCCGGAAGCGTCGACCGCTCCATTGCGCTGCATTGTGCGACCAATTGCTTGGTAGCAGACTGTAAGGGGCTCAATTGACCGAAGTTGATGGTATGAGAACTGACCTTGAAGAACTCATAAACAATTGCACTTATCTCGACTCGCCAGACCGTACCATCTTCCTCAATCAATTCACAGGTAAACCGCTGAGGTCCACTCCGGCCAAGAAGATTCGCCGAAAACGCCAGAGTTGTCGTTTCTCCGGGAGCCAGATCCGATTTCTCAAGCTCGGCACCGGAACACGCGCAATTCTTGGTAACGCGGTCAAAACGAACGCTCCGCCCGGAATTGTTTTGGATGGGGACGATCGACGTCAGCCGAGGAATTTCTCCGACAAAGACCGCTCCCGCATCGAAGTGGAATTCTGGCGTCTTGAACGATTCGTCGAAATCGGGTGGCGTGGTACGCCCACACCCGAAGAGGAACAACGGCATCGCGATCAACAGTTGACGGAGCATTTGCTGCACTCAAAAACCCACCAAGCCCCCCCCTTCCGACGATAATCGCGACTTCAACCGGTTGCAAGAGAAAAACCGAAATATTTTTCGGGGGGGCGTTGAGGAGTCTTGATTCCAGAACTCCGAGTGACGAACGCACTCATTGGCGCACATCGCACGGACGGATTTCTTCCGCCAACGGGTTCCGTCCAACCTGCGCCTCGCGGCGAACGGCCGTCGCGTTGGTTGCGGCTTCGTGGGCCGACCATAAAACATCACGGTGCCGCTATCCGTACGCGACCCCTGGGGGCTTCATGCCAAGCATCGACGATCTGTGCGTGAACACGATTCGCACGTTGGCCATGGACGCGGTCCAGCAGGCCAATTCGGGGCATCCCGGCACGCCGATGTCGCTGGCCCCGGTCGCCTACTCGCTCTGGCAGGAAGTGTTGAACTTTGACCCGGACTCGCCCACCTGGCCCAACCGCGATCGATTCGTTTTGTCCGTCGGGCACGCATCGATGTTGCTTTATGCGACGTTGCACCTCGTCGGCGTGAAGCAGTGCAAGTCGGACGGCACGCCGACCGGCGAACTGGCCGTTTCGCTCGAGGAAATCAAGCGCTTTCGGCAACTCCATAGCCGCACGCCGGGGCACCCCGAGTCGTTCGTAACGTCCGGCGTCGAGACCACGACCGGCCCGCTCGGCCAGGGGCTCGGCAACTCGGTCGGCATGGCGATGGCCCAACGCTGGCTGGCCGGCCACTTCAATAAACCGAACTACAACCTGTTCGACTTCCGCGTCTGGGCCCTGTGCGGCGACGGCGACCTGATGGAAGGCATCTCCGGCGAGGCGGCCTCGCTCGCGGGGCACCTGAAGCTCGCGAACCTGTGCTGGATCTACGACAGCAATCGAATCACGATCGACGGCACGACGGACCTGAGCTTCAGCGAGGACGTCGGTTCGCGGTTCACCGGCTACGGTTGGAACGTGATCCAGGTTTCGGACGCGAACAATCGCGGAGCCCTGGCGGCCGCGTACTCGCAGGCCAGGGGCGTGGTCGATCGGCCGACGATCATCATCGTGCGGAGCCACATCGGCTTCGGCGCGCCGAAGAAGCAAGACACATCGGACGCGCACGGCGAACCACTTGGCGACGAGGAAATCAAAGGCGCGAAGAGAAGCTACGGCTGGCCGGAGGACGCGAAGTTCCTGGTCCCGGACGGCGTGCGCGAACACTTCGCGGCCGGCGTCGGAGCGCGGGGCAATAAGGCGCATCAGGCTTGGGCCGCGCTGTTCGCGAAGTACAAGGCCGAGTTCCCGGAGCTCGCCGACCAGCTCGAACGGATGGAGCGCCGCGACCTACCCGCCAACTGGGAAAAGGACCTGCCTGTTTTCCCAACGGATGCGAAGGGCGTCGCCAGTCGCGACTCGGGCGGCAAGGTGCTGAACGCGCTGGCGAAGAATGTCCCCTGGTTAATCGGCGGCGCGGCCGACCTGGCCAAGTCCACGAAGACGCGTTTGACGTTCGAGGGGGCCGGCGACTTTGGGCCGAACGGGCCGGGCCGCAACCTGCACTTCGGCATCCGCGAACACGTCATGGCCTCGGTCCTGAACGGACTCGCCCAGACGAAACTTCGGCCGTTTGGCTCGGGGTTCCTGATCTTCAGCGACTACGCCCGGCCGGCCATTCGCCTGTCGGCCCTCATGGGCATGCCAACGGTCCACGTCTTCACGCACGATTCGATCGGCGTCGGCGAGGACGGGCCGACGCACCAGCCGATCGAACAACTCATGTCGCTGCGGGCGATCCCGAACATGATCGTGGTCCGCCCGGCCGACGCGAACGAGGTGACCGAGTCCTGGAAGCTGATCGCGAAGTTGCAACACAACCCGGCCTGCCTGATCCTGACGCGGCAGGCGCTGCCGACGGTCGATCGCACGAAGTACGCGGCCGCATCGAACGTCGCCAAGGGCGGCTATGTCCTCGCCGATTCGGCCGGCCCGCCGCACGTGATCCTGATCGCTACTGGCAGCGAAGTTTCGTTGTGCGTGGAAGCCCATGAAAAACTGGCGGCCGAGGGCGTGCGGTCCCGGGTCGTCAGCTTGCCGTCGTGGGAAATCTTCGAGCAACAACCGACGGCGTACCGCGACTCGGTGATCCCACCCGGCGTGACCTCCCGCGTGACGGTGGAACTTGGCACGGTCCTCGGCTGGGAGCGCTACGCCGGCCTGACCGGCACGATGATCGGCATGCGCGGCTACGGCGCGTCGGCCCCGATCAAGGATCTATTGAAGGAATTCGGCTTCACGAGCGACGCGGTGTATCAGGCGGCGAAGGGGCAGTTGGGCGGGTGAAGGATCGAAGGCGTTGAGGCTGCGCAGACAGGCAGCCCTGAACGCAGGTTCTGCTCATGAGATGACAATGGCAATTTTCAGAAGAGCGTCTTTGTCGATTCTCGCTTCGTGCGCAATTGTCTGGAGTTCGTGCACGGTTGGATGCGATCAATCGCAACCCGTCGTTTCGGCCGAACCGGGCATTAGCGCATCGGAATTCAAGGCCGCCCTCCTCGACTACCTGGAGCATTGCAACGACGCGGCCGTGAAGCAAAAGGCACCGATCGACGGCAACGTTCGAAAGTACCTGGCAAATAAACATCGAATTGCCGAGTTGCGAAAGGCAGAGCCAGCGATCTCGCACGGACTAGTCGTCCTGGATGTGTTTCATTTCGACACATCAACTGGTATGTTGAGCGTACTTCTTGAAAGCGGTGACGGACTGCATCACTTGCTGTTTAAAGGAAAATGTACTCGAACTGATGATTCAAGTTCAATTGCCATCGAACTGAATTTGGTCGCGAGTGCGACTTCGAAATAGTCGTTGAACTGCGGGCTTCGGCGCGTCGGCCCCGATCAAGGACCTGCTGAAGGAATTCGGCTTCACGAGCGACGCGGTGTATCAGGCGGCGAAGGGGCAGTTGGGCGGGTGAAATGTTGTTCAAGCTCGCCGCGACGCTTCGACCATCGGCGCGAAGCCGCTGGTCGAGAGTTGGCCGAGTTGAAATAATCCCGAATTTCTGCGAACCAACGGCTGGCTCGTGCGTCCTAATAGCGAACGCCCACGAGACACAGTCGATTCACGCGAAGCAATCATGAACCTGTTACGCCATTGGTCGAACGTCGAATGCCTCGCCGGCTTGTGCCGCGTGAGCGAGCGACTCGTCCGTAGTGAAGGCGGCCCCGAACCGGGATAACCCTGACGCGATTGCATGAACCACATGCAAGGCCGGGGGATCCCAAGCGGGTCCCCCGGCCTTGTTGCGTTGATGGGCCACGGTCCGTTCGTCTAACGGCCAGGATTTCGGTCCTTCAAACCGAGAATGGGGGTTCGATTCCCCCACGGACCATTGTTCGAATGCGGAGTGCAGAAATCGACCTGTAACTCAATGGCCGAGTGCTCCTCTTACAAGGGAGATGATGGAGGTTCGAGTCCTCTCGGGTCGACGCATTTGGGGCTCAGGTGTTAGCGGCAGCATGCCCGGCTCTTAACCGGGAAGGTGAGGGTTCGAGCCCCTCCG
>JANLUE010001291.1:0-1201 GCA_031363325.1 Gemmataceae bacterium | reverse complement strand
GTCGAGTTCGCCATCCAGGTAAGCGACGAGTTCCTCAGTCGCCCCGCCAATGGGGTCGGCGTCGTCCGGATTCGGCTGCGTTTTTGCCACGGTCAATCATCCTCTTCGCCGTTCGCGGCCGGCGGCACCGGCTCGCCGTCCATGTAGATGTAACCCGCGAGAGCGTCGCGCAGCCTCGCCCGCGCCCGACTGAGCAACGATTTTACCGCTTTCGGGGTCAAGCCCATGACCTCGGCGATCTCGGCGTAGCTCATGTCCTCGAACTTGTTCAAGACGACGGCCATCTTCTGGCGTTCGTTCAATTCGTCGAGTGCCGCTTGAATTCGGCCCGACAGTTCCGCTTGGCGCATGCCGAACGACGGCGTCGCCCCACGATCGGGGACGAGTTGCTCGGCCGGTCGTGGGCCGAGCGGGCCGGAGTCGCTCGTATCGAGAGATACGGACGGCTTGCGACCGCGGTTCCGCAAGGCGTTCAACGCCAGGTTGTTGGCGATCGTGAACAGCCACGTCGAGAACTTGGCCTTCGGCGAATACTTCTTGCGGTTGCGGTAGACGCGGAGGAAGACTTCCTGAGCGAGGTCCTCGGCCTCTTGCGCATGGCCGACCAGATGATGCATGATGCCGACGAGCCGGCGCTGGTAGGTGTTGACGAGTTCGGCGAAGGCAACCGGGTCGTCGGCCCGGACGCGCAACATGAGGCGGATGTCCGGGTCGCGAAGGGCCATCTGGGCGCTGGTGTGCCCGGTCGTCACTTGCACCCCCGGAACCGCTGCGACATGAGAGAATCGCAATATCAGCGTACCGACTGGGGGCCGGGATTCCAAATTGAACGAGCCCAGTACACGAAGGGAGGTCGGTTGCCTTGCTCCGCTCGGTCAACGGACCTTCCAGTCGTGCGCTGACGCCACAGGGCCATCCGTCAATCAGCGGTCCAGGGATTCGGGGCGACGGGCTCAATCGACGGAGCCCTGACGGGCGAATTGGACCGACTGACGGCCGTGAATCACCGAGTCGGCCTCGCCGCCGACACACGACAACCGCTCGATTCACCTTGACTGTTTGACGCGATCGCGAGTATGCCCGCTTTCGAGTGAGCGATTCCGAACGGAGGCGGGTCATGCGCGCGATGACATTCTTGGGGCTGGCACTGGTGATCGGTTGTGGGTCGAAGCCCGACCCGGCCGTCGTCGCCCAGCCGGCC
>JANLUE010000867.1:0-7933 GCA_031363325.1 Gemmataceae bacterium | reverse complement strand
CTGTACTCGGTACTCGGTACTCGGTACTCGGTACTCGGTACTCGGTACTCGGTACTCGGTACTCGGTACTCGGTACTCGGTACTCGGTACTCGGTACTCAGTACTCGGTACTCGGTACTCAGTACTCGGTACTCAGTACTCGGTACTCGGTACTCAGTACTGTCCCCCGACTTCTGTGCTCTCTGGCTCAACTCAACTCGACTTCCGCTGGCATCAGGATGAATTCGTCCTGGCCGTCGGCGGGCTTGGGCAAGCTTACGGACTTGGCGCGCCAGCCGGCGTGCGTCAAGCGGCCGGTGAAGGGCGGTTGGCCGCTCACGTTGCCGACCAGGCGCACGGCCGACGGGTCGAAGCCGGACGGGATCGTCACGGTCGCCCCTTCCTCCTCGGTGCGGACAGGTTCGAGCGTCATGTGCTTCTTCAGCACTGCTTGCGACTTGGCGTGAATGTCCTTGACCGAGGCGCCAATCTGATCGTCCGAATACGGGCCGATGTTCTCCATCAGGAAGTCGAGCAGTCGGGCCTCGCGCTGAAGCATGGCCAGTAGCCGGATCGGCTCGCCGGAAGGCTTTGGAGGCGGAGGGTTGAAGAGTTCGTCGAGCTTCTTGGCGAACGCGGGGTCGGCCTTCGCCTTGACCGCGACCTTCTTGCCGAGGTCGAGCCCGGACTGCCCGCCGAACGGGCCGGCCAACAACGTCTGCGCCAAAAAGTACCCGGCCACGAGCCCGAGAACGACGCCGATTCCAATCCCGATGACGTATTCCACGATTATTCCTCAAACACCCGAACGCCGATTTTCTTCAAGGCCGCCAGTTGATCCTTCTTCGCCGCGTCGCTGAGTGGATTGCCGCCAAGGTACAGCCGCAGGTACGGGGCGAATCGCTTCGACCCGGCCGCGTCGGCCTCGCACGTCTTCACGAGCGGGCCGAGGTCGGCCACCTTGTTCTTGCTCAACATCAACAGCGAGAGTTCCGTGACTTTGCCGAGCGGGGCGACATCGACGATCTCGTTCTCCGAAAGTTCAAGTGTCTGAATCTTCGTTAGCGTCGCGAGCGGGCCGATGTCCTTGATCTTGTTCTTGCCGAGATAGAGCGACCACAGCTTCACGAGCTTGCCGGCCGGCGCGACATCGGCGACCTTGTTGCCCGTCAGGGCGAGCGTCGTCAGGACCGAGAGACTTCCGAGCGCGTCGATCTTTTCGATGTCGTTGTTCGAAAGCTCCAGATACTGCAACTTGGTGATGGTCCCGATCGGCCCGACATCCTTGATCTTGTTGCCGGCCAGGTCGAGCGATTGCAGGATGCCGAGCCCGGTCAACGGCTTCACGTCGACGATCTCGTTCTTCGACAGTCGAATTTCAGCGACGTTCGCGCACTTCTCGAGGCCAGTCAAATCCTTGATGCCCTTGCCTTGCGCATGCAGAACGGAGACGTTCTTGAGCTTCTCGTCGGTCAGTTCGCCGGTTGGGAACTGCAACGTCGCCCGGACGGCGGCTTCGAGGGCCGGGTCCTTGAACGGACTGGCGGCCGAGAGCGAACCGGCCAGGAGGAGCAAAGCGAGGAGAGAGCGGATCATCGAAGGTACTCCGGCACGATGGCATCGCTGGTTCTATGGAAAGGCCGCCGCGCTGAAACCCCGTCGCCTGGCGGCGCAGGCGGCGCACCGCCCGCCTCTACAGCAACCCCGTCCGTTCGTCGTAGCCGAACATCCGGTTGAAGTTTTGCACCGCCACGCCACTGGCACCGCGGATCAAATTGTCTTCGCAGGCCAGCACAATCACGCGGCCACGGGCGACGCGCACGGCCAGGTCGAGGTAGTTTGTGTGGGCGACGTCCTTCGTCGCGGGCAATGTGTCGCGGACGCGGACGAAGGGGGCCTTCGCGTAGTAGTCGCGGAAGACGGCCGTCAGTTCGCGTTCGTCGAGCGGCTTCGTCGGCGTCGCGTAGATCGTGCTGAAGATGCCCCGGTCCATTGGTACGAGGTGCGGCGTGAACAACACTTCGACTGGTTCGCCGGCCACATCGGAAAGGGCCTGGTCGATCTCCGGCGTGTGGCGATGCTTGCCGACGTTGTAGGCCGACACGCTTTCGTTGCATTCGGGGAAATGCGTGGTCAATTTAGGCGTGCGGCCCGCGCCGGACACGCCGCTACAACTGTTCACGATCAGGCCCGTCAGTTCGACGAGCCGATTCGCGATCAGCGGCGCCAGGCCGAGAATCGCGGTCTGGGGGTAGCAACCGGGGTTGGCGATCAGGTCGGCGGAGTTGATCCGGTCGCCGTAGATTTCCGGCAAACCGTAAACGGCCCGGCTCAGGTTGGCCGGGTCGTGATGCGCTTCGCCGTACCAGGTGGCGAACGCGAACGGGTCGCGGAGCCGATAGTCGGCGCTCAGGTCGACCACGCGAATGCCGAGTTCGAGCAACGGCCGCACGCTCTCGGCACTCACTCCATGCGGCAGGCAACCGAACGCGCACTGCACGCCGCGTCGTTTCAGAACATCCGGGTCGAACGGCTCACAGCGGCGATCGACTCGGCCGAGCAGCGCGGGGTGGAGTTCCGAAACCAGCGGCGTGCCTTCCTGGCGCGACGTGATCGCTTCGATCGTCGCGTTCGGATGGCGAAGCAGAATCTTGATCAGTTCGACGGCCGTGTAGCCGGACCCGCCGAGGATTGCGACTTTGGTCATGGTCCATTTAATCTCGTAAATCCATCGCATCGCGTCCAAAGAGATTTCGGCAATGCACACGATCGCTTCGGCGGCCAGCGCCATTCGCAAGGGCGAACTCACGCCCGTCGACTTGCTCGATCAGTGCCTGGCCCGCATCGATCAGTTGGAAGAGCGCATCCGCGCCTGGGTCTTCGTGGATAGGGACCGCGCCCGGGCCGACGCGGTTCGCCTGACGGACGAGTTGAAGGCGGGCCTCGATCGCGGCCCGTTGCACGGCATCCCGCTCGGCGTGAAGGACCTGTTCGACGTGTTCGATTGGCCGACGGCCGGCGGCTCGAAGCGCTGGGCCAAAAGCGACGCGCGCCAGGATTGCCCGGCGATCGCGAAGTTACGCCAGGCCGGGGCGGTGTTTTTGGGCAAGACGGTCACGACCGCTTACGCCGCGTTCGACCCGCCGGTCACACGCAACCCCTGGCACGCGGACCATACTCCCGGTGGTTCGAGTAGCGGGTCGGCGGCGGCCGTCGCGTGTGGGATGATCCCGGCCGGGCTCGCAACGCAGACCGGCGGCTCGATCACGCGGCCCGCTTCGTATTGCGGCACGGTGGGATTGAAGCCGACGTTCAGCCGCGTGAGCCTCGAAGGCGTGATTCCGTTGTCGATGTCGCTCGATCATGCCGGCGTGATCGCGGGCAACGTGCGCGACGCGGCGGCCGTGTTCCAGTCGATGGCGACCGAGGATCGCAACTATGGCGTGCCCGACTTCAGCGCCAAGATCGGCGCGCCGGTCCCGAAGCGCCTGGTGACTTTGGGGGGATACTTCGTCGAGAAAGCCGAACCCGAGATGAAGTCCGCGTTCGATGCGTTGCTCGGCCGACTGGCGAAGGCGGGCTGGCAAGTGTTTTCGCGGCCGTTGCCGACTTCGTTCCTCGACGTGCCGAAATACCATCGAACAATTATGGCCGTCGAAGCCGCTAAGTTTCACGGCGAACGCTGGAAGCGCTTCCCGGACGACTATCCGCCGAAGTTCACCAGCCTCGTGGAACAGGGCCTCGCCACGCCGGCGGCCGAGTTCCTGAAGGCTCGCGAGCATTTGAAAGCCGTCCGCGACGAGACGGCCAGTTGGGTCGGCGCGGGCCAGACGACAATCCTCGTGCCCGCAACAACCGGCCCCGCGCCGGATACGTCGACCATCGGCGAGCCGAGGTTCCAGGGCCCGTGGAGTTTCTCCGGGCTACCGACGGTTTCGTTTCCGTTCGCGTGGTCGGCCGATGGCCTGCCGTTGTGCGCCCAGGTCGCCGGGCCGGCGTGGTGCGAGGACGACCTGATCGCGGTCGCCGCCGCGTTGGAGGGGGACATCGCGTTCGAGAAGCGCGAAGTCGCGGCTTAGCAACAGGCCGGCCAACTTGCGGGCGTCGATCTTGTCCGACGTCGACTTGCTCCGGCCAGGCTGAAACTTCCACGTGAGGCCGGGAGCAATCCCGCGACCTCGTTCGACTTGGTGACAGGCTCCGGCCCGTCATCGCGGGGACATGAGTAGTATCCGCCGGTTATACTAACCGAACTATGTCCGCCATTCCCAACTTGCGAATTCAGAACATCGACCAGTTGCTCACCACTTTGGGCGGCGTCCACCCGCGCCGCGTCCTGATGGAGCCACCACCGGGCAAGGCCACGGTCGCGGACGTGGTGCGCCTCCGCGACGAAGATCGACGCCTGTTCGAGTTGGTCGATCGTACTCTGGTGGAGAAAGAGATGGGTTTCGCCGAATCGTTTATCGGGGTCGAGATTTCGTACTACCTGCGCATGTACCTCGCGAAGAACCCCATTGGCGAACTGGTCGGCGCGGACGGGATGATGCGCATCTTCCGGGACCTCGTTCGCTTGCCGGACGTCGCGTTCATCTCGCATGGTCGCTTGCCCGACGGGAAGATCCCGGACGAACAGGTGCCGGAACTCGTCCCCGACCTGGCCGTTGAAATCTTGAGCCCCGGAAACACCAAGGCCGAAATGACCCGCAAGCTCGCCGAATATTTCACGGCCGGCGTGCGACTGGTTTGGTTCGTCGACCGGTCCGATCGAACCGTGGTCGTCTACACCGCCCCGGAAGCGAGCCGAACGTTGACCGTGAAAGACTCCCTCGGCGGCGGCGACGTGTTGCCCGGTTTTCGCCTGTCGCTCGCCAAGCTGTTCGAGCGCGTGCCGAAGCCGAAGGCCAAACCCAAGAAAAAGAAGTGACCTACCGTCGCCGCGATAGCCAAACACCCCCGCCAAGGACGACAATGCCAATCGTGACCATGCCGAGCAGCACGAACTGGCTCGACCATTCGATGGGTTTTTCGATTGAATAGACGGCCACTTTTCGCGGTGAGATTCCAACGGCCGAGTCGCGCTCGCGCAACCAGTCGATAAGGTCGCTAAAGAGTTGCTGGCGAATCGCGTCATCGGTCGGCACGGGCTGTTTGTCCAGCAGAAACGTGTCCGAGCCGAGCACGACCATCTGCGGCTTGGCCGGCGACTTGTCGGCACCGCGTCCGGCCGGCTTGGCGACGGCCACGCCCATCGACTTCGAAAACTGGTTGTACTGCTTGTCGCGCCGGGCCGCCCCGCCGTTCTCCGAGCGAAGCAAATCGTACGAAGCGGAAAAGGAAACGTAGTCGTCCTCCAGCCATGTGATGAGATCGGTCCGGAAGACCGGGCTCGCCACCGTCGGAGCGCCCTGCATGGCCGGCGCGGGTCGAACGACGCGAACGTCCTGGAAGATCATCTGAATCTCGCCGACGGCTCGAGCAAGCGTATCATTCTCGATTCGTTCGACGGCCCGGCCGATCACAAAGCTCTCGGGCAACCGAATCTGCTTCGGCGCGGCCACCACGCGATTTCGTCCGTCCACGTCCACGCCGAATTCGCCGAGCAAGCTCTCGAGTCCGGTCGCGCCGACCTTCCCCTCGGGGCCGCTTCGGAAGGCCGGCAGAAAGGCGAGCAACTTGCCCGGTCGATCTGGTTTTCGCAAGTAAGCCCGCAGGGCGGGAACGAGGGGGTCCGATTCGGCGATCGTCCGACGCGGGCCGGCCACGATCACAACGGCCGCGTCGTCCGGAATCTTCGCGTCCGCCTTTTCGAGCGTCAACGGTTCGACGGTGGTCTTGCGATCCCGAAGGTGCTGGACGATCTGTGCGATCGAGCGCTCATTCGGCCCGGCCGAGTCGATCGATGGCGCACCATACCCCTGAATGACATAGATCTTTTCGTTGGCTCGAGCGTCCGAAAGAAACATCAATTCGGTCATCAATCGGTTCTCGCCGTTGAAGACGAGCGAACGATCTTCAATCAGAATCAGGTCCTCGGCCGGGATGAACGAATAGGTCGATTCGTCCTCGCCAACGGTAATGACCAGCCCGAGGCGATTTTGATCGGCCTCGCGAATTTTGAGACGGCTCATCAGGGCCGTGATGCGATCGCGGTCGAAGGCTGGCGAGAGATAGACCGCCTCGAATTTGTTTGTCTGATCTTCGCACTGAGAAAGTAAGCCGCGGCAATCGGTGTACAGGCTGCCGTACACGCCCCGACCAATTTCAACTTGCTGCTGTTCGTTCAAAAGCAAATACGCCTTGACCGGTCGATCGAGCGAGCGGAGCAAGTTCTTGGACGGCTCGGCCAGGCTGGTGAAAGCGGAATCGTTGGTCGCCAGCGTGTTCGGTACTTTGAGAAACGAAACAACGTTGATCACGATCAAGACAAGCAGGAGCAAGATGCCGACGAACACGGAATTGAACCCGTACAGCGCTCGACGAAGGGCGGCGTTCTTGCGCTGTTCGGTGCCCGCAAGTTGCAGGCTCACGAACACGAGAATCAGCCCGACCAGGAAGATCGCGAAGGCGTAGAGAACCCACTTGGCTTCCTTCGATTCGCCACTGCCGATCCATTGAACAAGGCTCTGATGCCAGCGATAGCCCAGGGCCGCGCCGAGCAACGCGGTCAGGAACCCGGCGGCTCCGCCGAAGATGAGCAGTTCAATTCGAGCCCAGGTGCCGGGCGCGGCCGAGTCCGGCTTCTGGGTCGCGAGCCAATAGCAACTGAATCCGGAGAGCCCGGCCAACAGTGCCGCCCAAATCGTGGTCACCTGATAGTCGGGGCTCCGCCGCTTGCTCTCGTCCGGCGACTCAACGGGCTTCTCGGTGAGATCGGGATTCAGTTTGCCGATTGAGCCGGGGCCAACGTCCGCAGCCGATCGACCGAATCCCCACACACCCCAAATGATCGCCAGTACGGCGAACAACACCGCGACGGCGGCCAAGCCAATCGCCACTTCGCGGCGATTGTTCAGCAACAGTGCGGGCAAGCCGGTCGGTTCGCGTGGTGTCTCGGACATCATCGACTTAGCTCCACCGGCGGGCTTCGAGAACCTTGGTCGTCAGAAAACACCAAAACACGGCAATCGAGAGTTGCACGATCAGATCGCGAAGGTGCAGTCGGCCCTGCAACGATTCGAGCCAAAGGTGAACGAACGACAGATGGTTGAGGATCGTGTGCCGCGTCGAGTTCGGGTCGGCCCCGTCCGCCACGTAAAAGACCACGATCCAGGCGACCATGCCGAGAAACGTCATGGCGGCCGCGACGATCTGGTTCTTGGTCAACGCCGAAAAGAACAAACCCATGGCGAGGAACGACGACCCAGTCACGGCCTGGGCGAGATAAAAGCTGATGAGCGGTCGATATTCAAACACTTTTCCTGTCTCAACTCGAATGTCGAGCAGGTACACGAGCCAGACACCCCAAACCATCATGTAGAAAACCAGGGCCGCCAGGAACTTGCTGAGGACAACCGGCAACTCCGAGACCGGCGCACACATTAACACTTCGTAGGTGCCGGTCCGCTTCTCTTCGCTAAACAATCGCATCGTCAAGGCGGGGACAACGAAAACCAGCATGAAGACGCCATAGAGATTGCCCAGGAAAAAACGTAGGACGATCGGCTCGACCATGCCACCCTGAGCCAATTGAAAAACAAACCCGTTATAGCCCGCCCAGCCGATCAACGCGCTAATGAACATGAGCATGTACGCGATCGGCGAGCAGAAGTAGGCGAGCAACTCGCGTCGGGTCAGCACCACGATCCGCGAGTCCGAGACCAGGAACACGGATGTTAGCGCGTAGATCACGCCGAGGGTCATCAGGATCAGGCCGGTCGGGATGAAGAACGCTTTCTCGCCAGGAATCACCGAGCGGATCAAGGCCGCGACGAACACGACCAGGCCGATTCCG
>JANLUE010001285.1:0-5528 GCA_031363325.1 Gemmataceae bacterium | reverse complement strand
GTTCGGACTCGCCGGGCCGGAAGATTTCTTCCTCCTGTTTGGCGAGCGAGATCAGTGTGGGCGGTTCGATCTCGATGGCGCGAAACGCTTCGACGGCCGCGCTCAGTTGGCCCTTGCCGCCATCGATCAGAATGAGATCGGGGGTGCCCCACTCGCTGTGCCGATTGCCGTACCGCCGACTGACGACTTCGCGCATCGAGGCAAAATCATCGACCCCCTCGACGCTCTTGATCCTGAAGCGCTTGTAGGCCTGCTTCATCGGTAGGCCATCGACGAACGCGACCAGCGAGGCAACCGTGTCCTGCCCGCCGAGATGGGCGATGTCCAGGCCTTCAATCGTGCGGGGCGGCTCGCGCAAACCCAGAACCTTCTGTAATCCACGCAGCCCCTTCTTCGGGTCGATGTGGAAGGCTTCAGGTTGGACGTCGCGGCTGGCGTCGCCCCGGAGTTCCAGAGTTCTGAGGGCCTGCATGTCGTCGCGAATCCGGGCGGCCTTCTCGAATTGAAGGGCGGTACTCGCGGCCTCCATGTCGGCCGTCATCTCGCGCATCAGCCGACGCTTCTTGCCTTCGAGGATCAGGCGCAATGAACGAATTTGTTTGCGGTAGTCCTCGCGGCTGACTCGAAAGTTGCAAGGGGCCGTGCACTGGCGAATGCTGTGCAAGAGGCAGGGTCGAAACCAGCGCCAACGTTCGTCGTCGGAACGGATGTCCAGTGCGCACGTGCGAAACTTGAACACGCGTTGGAGTACCTGGATCGCGGCACGCAGGCTTCGGGCGCTGGTGAAGGGCCCGTAGAGTTTCACCCCCTTCCGGCGCGGCTTCCGGGTGAACTCGACCCGGGGGTACTCTTCGCGGATGCGAATCTGGAGATAGGGGAACGTCTTGTCGTCTTTGAGGTCGGAGTTGAAGCGCGGTCGAAGATCCTTGACGAGTCGAGCTTCCTTCAGGAGGGCGTCGACTTCGGTCTCGGTGGGAATGAAGTCGATGTCCGCGATGTGTTTGACGAGCTCGGCCGTCCGGCGATCGGTGGCGGCCTGGACGGTGAAGTAGGTCGTCGCTCGATTCTTAAGGTTCTTCGCCTTGCCGACATAGATCACTTTACCGTCGGCGTCCTTCATGAGGTAGACGCCGGGCGAGCCCGGAAAGCCCTTGGCTTTGTCTGCGGGCAGGATAGGCTCCGGAATCGCAGCTGGCTCGGACACCCTGGCCTCCGTGGCGAATCCGTCCGTCAAACGGGCACAGGACAGTATAATCGTTGCAAACCCTGCCGTCGCACTTTCGAACACATTTGAGGCCCGGCCCCAAGTCGACCTCCGCTCGAACGCACTGCTTGCCTGACGTTCAAACTGTCTTGCCAGCGACGATCCAGCTCGCCGAAATTGCCAGCATATGCGAGCGATTGTCCCTGCCTAACCGTTAGGCAAGTCGGTCGCCCTAACATTGGTCGCGGTACGCAACAACTCGCAGTCTGTGTCTGGATCGGTCTAGTTATGAGTAGATTCTCATGGATTATCGTGGCGCTAATGTCGGTTTATTTTGACCAAAGTCCGATAAGAGGTTGCCGCACGCCACTTGGCCCTTACAAAAGGGCCGACCTTGACGGACCGGTCCGCCGGCTCCTCAAGGAGGCGACATGATTATCACCATTTGAGTGTGGAGGACGTTAGATGTACGCTACGATCGCTTTCCTCGCCCTGACCGCGAACGTCTCCCCAGGCACTGTCTCGCCCGCGGCCGCCTGGCAACCGAACTACTCGGCCGCTCGCCTGCAAGGTTCCGTCAGCAACAAGCCCCTGGCCGTTTTCATCAACAGCGGAGCCGACGGCTGGAAGTCGGTGGTCCGCGACTCCGTCGACCCCAAGGTGACCAAACTTCTCTCCGAGAAGTTCGTTTGCCTGTACGTCGATGCGAACTCGGCCGAAGGCAAGGTACTTTCCAGCCACTTCCAGGTCGGTCGCGGGGTCGTGATCAGCGACCGCGTCGGTACGACCCAAGTGTACAGCCGTTCCGGCGATATCTCCGGGGCCGAGTTGAACTCCGCTCTCGAGAAGTACTCCGATGGCACCACCACCGAATCGACCGAGACGGTTCTGATCGCCTTCGGTGGTAAGTGTTCGAGCGGTGGCTGCTCGAGCGGCACGTGTTCGACCGGCACCTGCGGGACGACGCACGTCGCCCACGCGGAAACTGCCGCTTGTGCCCCAGTCGCCACCTGCCCGACGACCGAGTGCCATGCGGCCCCGTCGTCGTGCGGCCACAAGAAGTGCGGCCTGTTCGGCGGCGGGCTCTGTGGCAAGGGCAAGTCGTGCGGCTCGTCGATGCCGAGTTGCGGCACGTCGTCGTGCGGTTCGGCTTCCTCGTGTGGAACCAGTTCCTGCGGCTCGAGCCGCAAGAGCTGCTTCGGCGGCTTCAAGCTGTGCGGCGGTGGCATGAAGGGCGGCTGTTCGTCGGGTGGCTGCCACTAACGGATTCGACTCTCCAAGTACTCGCAACCAGGACTCGAAATCACGGAGGTCAATCAGGATGTTTAATATCATGGCCGTGGTCGCACTGACCACGGGCCTGTCGGCCGCTTACGTACCCCAGGCGCCGAGTTGGCTCGACGACTACGCCACGGCCCAGCGAACCGTTCGCTCGGCCCACAAGCCGATGGCGGTCTTCGTCGGGAGCGGCAAGGAAGGCTGGACTCGAGTCGTTCAGGATGGGGCGGTCGATTCGGCCGTCACCCGTCTGCTCGCCCAGAAGTACGTGTGCGTTTACGTCGACACGGATACGGCCAGTGGCCGGGCGCTCGCGGGAGCGTTCCAGGTCGCGAACCGGGCGCTGATCATCAGCGATGCGTCGGGCTCGTCGCAGGCCTACAGCCTGTCGGGGACGTTGACTCGGGCCGAACTCGGCGACGCCCTCGCCAAGTACGCGGACCCGGAACGGCCCTCAAGCGTGACGGAGACGATCGTCCGGGAAGCCCCTCCCGCTCCGCCGGCCGCTCCGGTGTATCGCGCCGCGACGGTGTATCGCAGCGGCAGCACCTGAGCGGGCCCAACCTGCCGATAGTTCATCGGCTTCGACCTGTTCAGTCACAGTGAAGCGCATCATCGGGCCGTCCCCCGTAGTCGCCGGGGACGGCCCGATTGCGTTGGCGAACCGCAAATTGGACATTTCGGCACTTCAACGAGTCAGTCCGGATCGCGTCGTGTCTCGATCGTCGTTCGCTGGAGGAGCCACTTTCGGAGGCTTGAGGCGCGGAGTCACGCCCGGTGGGCCGACTTCCGGCGGATCGCGCCGGGGCGGTTCCGGTCGGCGCGGCTGGACGCCCTTCGGGCCTTCGTTGCGCGGCGCTTGCCGCAAGATTTCGTCGAGGTTCGGGCCCGGAGTATCGACGACGAGCGGAGTGATCGGAACCTCGGCCGACTGTTGGTTCGACGCTGGGCTCGTGTTGGCCTTCGGCCACAGGTACCAGGCGAGCCCGCTGGCCACGACCAGGAACGCCAAAACCCCCGCCGCGATCAAGCCGATCATCGTCCCCGTGCCCGATCGTTCCGGCTCTTCGCGCATCGGACGGCGGCGCGGCGAATCGTCGTCCATATCGCGGCGTCGCGGCCAATCTCGCTCGGAGCGCGTTGGCGGCGGCTCGGGGCGACGCGCTTCGCCCCGCGACGGCAAGGGTGGCGGGACGCTCGCACTCACTTTGACTGTCGAGGAGGGCGCTTCGGTGACGGGGAACTCATGCCGACAGTCACGGCAGCGAACGGTCTTGCCGAGCAAGGCGGGCGAGTACGCGAACGCGGCGGTGCAGGCGGGGCAGTGAATCTGACTGGACACGAGCACTCCGATGCGCGAGACCGAGGTTGCGGGGATTATATCTCACGCGAACGCCCACCAGCGCGGCGACTTCTCATTCGTTACGAGCGGAGTCGCCGCGACTATGATGTTCGATCGGCCCGACGTAGCGAAACACATGGCATCGATTGATCTCGCGGGTGAGGTGCTCGAATTGTTGCCCAAGCGGGCCGTCCACTGGCCGGCGGCTCGGGCCGCGATCGTGGCGGATCCGCACTGGGGCAAGGAAGAAACGTTCCGGGCGGCCGGCGTGGCGGTCCCAAGCGGGCCCGCGCGGAACGACCTCGATCGATTGTCGAACGTACTGGCTCGGACCGGTGCCGATCACCTCTATGTGCTCGGAGACCTTTGGCACGCCCGCGCGGGCAAGACGGCCGAATTGCTCGCCGAACTCGCCGCTTGGCGCTCATCACACAGGGAGGTTCGCATCACGCTCGTTCGCGGCAACCACGATCGTCGGGCCGGCGACCCACCGCCGGAACTACGCATAGAGTGCGTCAACGAACCGCTTCGCGTTGGCCCCTTCTCGTTCCGCCACTTTCCGGACCCGGCCGATGGCTACGTGCTGGCGGGCCACGTCCATCCGGCCATCACGATCCGTGGCTCGGGGCGTCAGCGACTTCGATTACCGTGTTTCTGGATTGGCGAACGGATGGCGATCTTGCCCGCGTTCGGCGAGTTCACCGGCCACGGCGACATCGCGCCGATCCCGGGAGACCGCGTCTACGCGATTGCGGATGGGGAAATTGTCGAAGTGAATGTTTGAGGGGCGACCCGTGGGCCAGGCCGAACGGCCCGACCCACGGAAATGCAATTACCGCACGGGAGCGACCGGGAAGTTCGGGATCGGCGAGCCCGGAACGTAACCCGCGTTCTGGACCGGCAGATACGGATTGCCGGTGTAGGCCGGCGGCGGGTAGTACGCGCCATAGGCCATCGGGGCGACCGTTTGGAAGTGGCCGTCGTAGGGCCAGTACAGGTACCACGGGGCAGCCATATAGACCGGCAGTTTCGACTTGTTCGCTCGGCCGCCGAAGTAGCCCGGCGTCGGGTGGTGTAGCTTGGCGAAGTGGCCGTGCGTGCCAATCGCCCCGCCGCCGCCATAGGAGACGGACGCCGGTGCCGGGGTCGAGCAGTTGCTGCACGAGCCCGAGCCACTCGCGACCACGGGCTCGCCGGCCCGGGCCTCCGCACCGATCATCAAGGCGACCACGGCGGCCGCCAACAGAATTCTCTTCATGTCATGTTCTCGCTTCGGGTCCAGTCCGTGAACGCGCCCATGCCTCCCAGTGAGGTGGGCGTTTGGGCGTTTGGGCGTCTGGGCGATTGGGCGTTGGCGGTACGGCGATGGTGCGCCACGATTGACTCGATCGCACTCGCTTGGTGATTGGCCAAGCGGAATCACGACCGTGGAACGCGGCACGATCCAAATAGAGTTCGTTACCGGCCGGTCAGCCACGCCGGGTACACGGTGTAGTTCGCCGGGACGATGGCCGGCACGATCGGGTAGTGCGCGACTTGGGCGGCTTGTGGCCCGTAGCCCGGCGCGAAGACGTAGGGCACCGCGCCCGCGTAGCCGGACCCGATGTGCGGGTTGCCTGGAATGTAAACGCCGTGCATCGGTCCCTTGACGTTCATTTCCTGGTGACCAGGTCCGTCGTAGGGGCCGTAATTGAAGAGTGGCCC
>JANLUE010000820.1:0-1533 GCA_031363325.1 Gemmataceae bacterium | reverse complement strand
CGGAATCGTGTTCGCCTTCTTTCCGTCAATGAACAGGTGCAGCGACTTGTCGTCGATTAGCAAGGCGACGTGGGCGCGCAGGCCGGGCGTGAGCGCCGGCGTGCCGGTCTGCAGCTTGATCTTCTGTTGGTCCATGCCGTTCGGCACCCACTCGGTGGCGCCATTCTTTCCCGGCCAGCCGTGCATCTGACACCAATATTTGCCTTCGATTCGAATGATGTTCGCGCCGGCCGTTCCATTCACCGTGACGAACGCTTCAATCGTAATTGGTCCGTCTTCGTTGCGAGACAACGTTGGAATGTCGACGTACGAAGACTTGCCGTCGAACTCGAGGGCGTTGTCGACGCGAATGGCGTTTTTCGCTTCGATAGTCCCGCCGCTCCAGACGACGCGGCAATTGGGTTGGGCGGCCACGAAGGCCTGGACGCCCGCTTCCGTAACCTTCGTGCCGACGACTTGCAATTCCTTCATCGTCGCGAGGCCGCGCAACGCTTCGAGCCCCGCGTCGGTCACGGCGTTGTGGCTCGCGTGAACGGTGCTCAGGAACTTCGAATCGGCCAATTGCTTCAGGCCGGCATCGGTGATCGCCGTCTTCGCGACGTACAACGCCCTCAGTTCGGGCAGGGTCGCGATCGCTCGCAGGCCCGCGTCGGTCAGTTTCGTCTCGCTCACGACCACGGTGTCGATCGTTCGCAAATCGCGGAATCGATTCAGGTCGGCGTCCGAACCGAGTTGATCGGCGATGAGTCGGAAGTTGTTGAGTCGAATCGCCTCGGCCGGCAAGCGAATGCCGACGGGCGATGTGATGGCGCGGTAACGACTGGAATCCGAGTAGCCGAAGTGGGCGCCGCGACTGAGGAGCCATTCGGCCGCCCGGCGCTCGCGATCGGGGGCCGGAATCAATTCGAGGCCAGCGCCATTCGGCCGAACGACCACGCCTTTGCCGTGCGTCTCGACCTTGCCCGTGACTCGAACCCACTGGCCGGCGAACTTGTTGCGAAACGCCCCCGGTTGTTGCGACCCTTCGCCGACGAACGGCGTCAACTCTTCGCGAAACACGAGCACGCGCCCCGTCTCCGCGCCGGCCCAGTCGAGGAACAGGTTCTTGCCCATGTTCGCCTGCGCCATGTCGGCGACCAAGCCTTCGACCACGACCGTCTCGGCGTCGTGTGCGGGCAGCTCGCTCGGAGCGAGTGGATGAGCCGGGACCACACGAACGTTCTGAATCTCGATGGTGCCACCCGCGAGTCGAATGCCCAATCGCCCCGATGTGGCGGTGGACATGCCATCGAATGTCGTCACGCCGTTGATCGATACCAACAGCCGCGGCCCGGTGGCCACGATTCGCAGCGTGTTCCAGTGCCCGACGTTCGCGGCGACCTTGCCGGTTTGCCCGCGCGGCACGCCCGCGTTGGCACCCAACAAACCAATCTCCAGCGCCGGCCGATCGGAGTCCGAACGGACGTAGGCGTAGGCCGACACATTGGATGCGCCGCGATATTCGAGAATCAAGTCGAGGTTGCCGTACTCGCC
>JANLUE010000790.1:0-5085 GCA_031363325.1 Gemmataceae bacterium | reverse complement strand
GCCCACTCGATGACGGGTCCTTGGTGTCTCATTTAACCCATGGCCTTGTCCGAGAGCCGGATGCGGAAAATCCGCCTGTCCGGTTCGACGAGCGGGGAGTGAAAACGGAGTGGAGTCCGTGCCGGTAAAACGCCAGAGTATTGGGTCAGTGAGTCCGGCCGTTTCATCCACCACCGCGTCACTCCTCGACTCTACCCATTTTGTGTTGGGCGACAGGCATTGACCCGCTCCGCCTACCTGGAAGGCGCTTTAGTCGTCGCGCGGTTCGCCGGCCATTCGGGTTTGGCCGAGCGCCTTTAATCTCGCCGGGCCGCGATCATGAATCCATACGCTCGCACGCTGGGCACCAGCCAGGGCATTGGCAAGCGACCATCGGCTCGCAGGCTCACTGGAAGTATCTCGAATACTTGTAACTCCGCCGTCGATAAGGCACCGACGATCTCTGGTCGCGTGAAGTGGTGCAACGTCAGGTCGGCCCCGCCGCGATGTTGCGGCATCGTACGGTCGCCTGGCTCCGTGCCGCCACGCCCCAAGCCGCGCCCGAAGCGATAGCGGGCGTTGTGCGCATGCAAGACGAACGCGCCGCCCGGTTTCAGGATTCGCCGCACGTGGCCGAGGAACTTCGCCCGGTTGTCGGCACCGCGAATCATCCCCAGGGTGCTGAACAGACAGGCCGCGTAGTCGAACGATTCGTTCGGCGCGTCGTCGAGTTCGACCAGATTGGCTTGCAGAAGTTCGAGCGAATGGCCGGCCGATTTCGCCTTCTCGCGAACGACCTCGAGCATCGCGGCCGAGAGGTCGACGCCCACACACTCGAACCCGCGGGCTGCGAAGTGCATCAGCAATCGGCCCGTCCCGCAACCGAGGTCGATCAGTCGGCCGGGCGTTGCGAAGTGGCGCTCGGCGAAGCGCAAATCCGCTTCGAGGAGTGGCGTGCCGGCCAGTGCCGCGTCGTATTCGCGAGCGACTCGTTCACTCGAGACATAGTCCCAGAGTCCCCGATCGGTACCGGGCGGAAGTTGCCAGTCTGGGGTCAAGCGCGTTTCCGGTCCGGGGCGGTCGTGTAAGCTTACGGCATGATCGATCGCCTGATCGCGTTCTCGGTTCGCCACCCGATTCCCGTCATCGCGGCGGCGCTCGTGTTCGCCCTGTTCGGCGCGCGGGCCGCGAATCGCACGCCCGTCGACGCGATCCCCGACCTCTCCGAAAATCAGGTGCTCGTCTTCACGGCCTGGCCCGGCCACACGCCGGTCGAGATGGAAGACCAGGTCACCTACCCCCTCGCACTCCATCTGCAAGGAATCGACGGCGTTCGCACCGTGCGTTCGTCGAGCGACGTGTCCTATTCGCTGATCACGCTGATCCTCGACGAATCGGTTCCCGTCGCGACCGCCCGGCAACGCGTGGGCGAACGACTCGCGTCGGTTGGGCCGATTCTCCCGACCGACGCGGTACCGGCGCTCGGGCCGGACGCGGCCGCGACCGGGCAGATTTTCTGGTACACGGTCGAGGGACGCGGCCAGGATCTCGGCCGACTCCGGGCAATTCAGGATTGGTACATTCGACCGCAACTCGCGGGCGTTCCCGGCGTGGCCGAAGTGGCGAGCGTCGGCGGCTTCGCGAGCGAATATCACATCGAACCCGATCCGCTGAAGTGCGCGACTCGCGGCATCACGATCGCCGCGATTCAGGAGGCGATCGCCCGGTCGAACGCGGCCGTCGGCGGGAGCGTGATTCACAAAGCGAACGCCGAGTTCGTCGTCCGCGGTGCCGGCACGCTCGGTGCGTCGGCCGACGGCGCGTCACCCGAAGAACGCTCGAAGCAAGTCGTCGCCGACCTCGAACGGATCGTCGTTCCGCGAGCCGATGGCTCGCCCGTGTTGCTCCGAGAGATCGCGACGATTTCGATCGGCCCCGGCCCACGTCGGGGGTCGTTCGAGAAGGACGGCAACGAAGTTTGCGGCGGCGTCGTGATGATGCGCCACGGCGAGAACCCCCTCGAAGTCACACGTCGATTGCGGGCCAAACTCCTCGAACTGCGGCCCGGCCTGCCGGAAGGGGTTCGCATCGTCCCCGCTTACGATCGCACGCCGTTGATCGAAGGAGCGATCGGCACCGTGACCGACACGCTGATCGAAGCGATCCTGGTGGCGACCGTCTGTGTGCTTTTGTTGCTTCGGCATCTGCGAGCGTCGTTCGTCATTTCGATCACGCTGCCGATCACGGTTCTTGGCGCGTTTCTCTTCCTCGATCTGGCCCGGGGCTTCGGCGTGGCCGACGCCCAGACCAACATCCTCTCGCTCGCCGGACTTACCATTTCGGTCGGCGTACTCGTCGATGCGTCGATCGTGCTCACGGAGAACGTGATGCACCGTCTGCACGGCCAATTTGGCCGGGCCCACGTGCGCGGCGATGTCTCGGCCCACGTGACGGCCGCGTGCCAGACGGTCGGCCGACCGATCTTCTTCGCGATCGTGCTTTTGCTCGTTTCGTTCCTGCCGGTGTTCGCGCTTGGCGGGATCGAAGGCCGGATGTTTCGGCCGCTCGCCTACACAAAGTCGTTTGCACTGGTCGCCGTCGCGTGTCTGGCGATCACGCTCGTGCCGGCTCTGTGCCGCGTCTTCGTGCGCGGTCGAATGCGCGGCGAGGACGAAAGCTGGCTCCTGCGTGGCGTTACCCGCGTTTATCGCCCCGTACTCGACTGGTTCCTCGATCGACCCGGCGGCATCGTCTGGATCGTCGCGGCGACGTTCGTTGTCGGCATCGCGACGGTCGGCGATCGATCGATTCTGCTCGGAACGTTGATCGTCGGGCTGCTCGCCGGCGCGTGGTTCGTGCGGCGCGGGAACAATCGGTTGTGGTACGTCGGCACGTTGATTGTCGCGGCCCTCGCGGCGGAATCGTTGGTCGTGCCGCCGGGCCGTGAGTTCATCACGCCGCTCGACGAAGGCATGACCATGGACATGCCAATCACCGTGCCACGCGCGTCGATCGCGCAAACGACGGACGACTTGAAGGCCCGCGACATGATCCTGTGTCGCTTCCCGGAAGTCGCGATGGTCGTTGGCAAAGGGGGCCGTGCCGAGACCCCGGCCGACCCGGCCCCGCTCGACATGATCGAGACAATGGTCGATTTCCGACGGCGTGAACAATGGCCGAAACGCAAGCTGCGACCGACCGACGCCGAATCTCGAACGAACGCGGCGTTGGACAAGCTCGTCAACCGGGGGGTCGTTCGCGTGCCCGACGACCGTATCGCTTCGGTTGCCGAAGTGACCGCGGCGGCCTTGGCGCGATTCGACATTCAGATGCGCGAGGTGGGCTATCAACGCGACCGGGCGTTCGTCCGCGAACTCGGCCCCCGACTCACGCGTTTCACGGTCGATCAACTCGTATCGAATCGCCCAGAGCTGCGGCTCGACGCGGCCGACCGGAAGGCGCTCGACGTTCATGCCGATCACCTCGCGATGACGCCCACGTTGGAAGACGTGACGGCCGTCGTCGACGACTTGGCGCGACGGCTCGTTCGCTCGGGCGCGATCGCCTCGCCCGAAGATCTATTGCCATCGCGGCGTGCTTGGCTCGATCGCGGAGTCGATTTGGCGCGACTGGCAATTGGAGCCGGAACGCGATCGCCCCTCGCCGACCTCCGCGACGACGTTCAGGCCGAGTCGAGTCGGCTCTGGCGCTTGCACCTGGACAAGTTGAACGGCGAACTGCTGGAACGGGCCGCTCCGTTGTTCGCTCGCCTCGCACTCGAGGAATGGTTGACGAAGTCTCCACCGATCGACCGCGAACTGGCGGCCCGGTGGCAGGCGATCACTGACTTGCGAAACGAGCCAGCCGCACGCAAACGGCCGACCGGACACCATCACGACGCCCAGGGTTCAATCCCCGAGTTTGAGCCGATTCCCGAGCTCGACTCGATTCAAGATGAACTGAGTCGCTCGTTCGCCACCGACCTGATGCTCTGGCCCAAGGACCGGGCCGACCTCGTCGGGTTCGGCGGCGAACTCGATCGAGCCGTACAAATGCCCGGCTGGACCAACGTTTGGACGATGCCGATTCAGAATCGCGTCGACATGCTCGCGACCGGCGTGAACACGGACGTCGGCGTTCGCGTGCTCGGGCGAAACCTCGACGATGTCGTGCGAACGTCCGCCGCGATCGCCGAAGTCTTGAAGGGAGTTCGCGGGGCGGCCGACGTCGTTGACGATCCGGTTCGCGGCAAGGGCTATCTCGAAGTTCGCCCGGATCGCGACCGGGCGGCCCGACTCGGCGTGAGTGTCGGGGCGGTCACGGACATCGTCGAGTTGGCGTTTGGCGGCCGCGCGATCACGACGACCGCCGAGGGTCGCGAGCGACATCTCGTACGCCTTCGCCTGCCGCGCGACGCACGCGTCGACGAAAGTTCCGCGCGCGAATTGCCGGTCGCGCGGGCCGATGGTCGGGGTACGGTTCCGTTGCACACCGTTGCCGACGTGCGAATCGTCGAAGGCCCGGCCGCGATCAAGGGCGAAAACGGGCTCCTACGAAACTACGTTCGACTTAACGTGCGCGGCCGCGACGCGTCGGAGTTCGTTGCCGAGGGTCGACGAGTTGTCGCGGCCAACGTGTCGATCCCGGCGGGCGTGCACGTCGAATGGACCGGCCAGTTCGAACACGAGGCTCGCGCTCGTGGCACACTGACGTTTGTGATCCCGGCCGTCATCGCCTTGATCGCGGTGTTGCTCTACTTCACGTATCGCGACGCGGGCGATGCCGCGCTCGTGTTGCTTGCGGTTCCTGGGGCGCTCGCCGGCGGGATGATCGCCCAGGGACTCGTCGGGGCCAAGTTCTCGGTGACGATCTGGATCGGCTATGTGGCCTGTTTCGGTAGGGCGCCCGCGCCGGGCGTTATCTTGTTGTTTTCCTTGGGGGATGCGGTCGCCCGCGCCGGCGGCCTGGAAAACATGACCCCCGAGCGCCTCCGTCAGGCCGTCATGGACGGTGCCGTCCATCGCTTGCGGCCAAAGCTCTTGACCGAAGCGACCACGATCCTCGGCCTCGCACCGCTCCTCTGGGCGACCGGACCCGGCTCGGAAG
>JANLUE010000722.1:0-4119 GCA_031363325.1 Gemmataceae bacterium | reverse complement strand
GAGGTGATGCAGCGCCACCAAGCGTTTTTGGACGTTGGTACCAGTGCCCATTTTTTGCGTGCTGCCCAGAAGCACGCGGATTTGGCCGCTACGGACTTTGTCAAACAGCGATTGCTTCTTGGCATCGGAGTCGGCTTCACCGACGGCCGCGATCTGCGCGGCCGGGATGCCGCATGCGACGAGTTTCTCGATTACGTCGCCATAGGCCGAGTAACCCCAAGGTGTGGGATGGACGCCCATGTCGCTGAAGATCATCTGCGTGCCGCGAGAGTCCGTCGTCCGGGCCCAAATCGCCGCCACACTAGACACGAGCGCGTTGATCTTCGAGCCAGCAAATTCGGGTGCCGAGCCATCGAGCATACGCGCGTCGATCGCGAGCTTGCGGCCGTCGGTGGTGATGTTGAGGGCGTTGTCTTCGCGCGGGTCGACCTTCTGAGACCGCAGCCGTTCGTAACGCTCTACCAGTGCCTGTTGAAGGGATTGCTGCGCTTCGGACATCGGGCAGGCAACCACGATAGGCTTACCCGTCTCCAGTCGTGGACGCGGCAAGTCGAGCATCTCGGCTGTTTGCACGTCGGCGAATGCTCGGAACATTTGCTGGAGTTCGGGCAAGTTCGTGAAGCGGGCGAAGCGGCTGCGGGGCCGCATCGAAGCCCCATCCGGCGTGATCTCCATTGTGTCGATCACTTCGCCAAAGGTGGCCGCCCAGGCATCGAAATGGTCCAGGCCGCGGCTTCGCAATCCTTCGGGATCGAGGAAGCGCTGCATGGTGTACATCTCGACCATGGTGTTAGAGATCGGCGTGCCGGTGGCAAAGGTGACGCCATGACCGGTGTGTTGCCCGTGCAAGTAACGGGCCTTCATGAAGACGTCGAAGGCCCGCTCGCTGCCCCCGGTTTGGATGCCGGCGACACGTTCCATTTTGGTCGGCGTTTCGAGGTTCTTGTAGTAGTGGGCCTCGTCAATGAAGAGATGATCCACCCCTAAGTCATCGAACACAAGGCCGTCGTCCTTCTTGTCGTCGGCGAGTAAGTCCTTCAGGCGTTCTTCGCGGGCGGCCTTTTGCTTTTCGATCGTCTTGATGAGATTTCGCTGCGCGCGGGTAGCGTCGCGTTTCGCACCATCGCGGATGAGCTGGTCATATTCGCGGATCTGTTCGTTCAAAAACTCTTCTTGGTACCCCCGCGACATGCCGATGCGTTCGAAGCTGCTATGCGTGACGATGATGCCGTCCCACTCGCCACTCGCGATCTTGGCGGTCAGGTGCTTGCGACGGTCACGCGACAAGTCCTCCTTGCCGGCGACGAGTAGCCGGGCGTTGGGGTAGAGTTGCAGAAACTCGCGGCCGAATTGTTCCAGAAGATGATTGGGCACGACGTACATCGGCTTTTGGATGAGGCCGGCCTGCTTCATCTTCATCCCGGCTGCCGCCATCGTGAACGTCTTGCCGGCACCGACAGCCTGGGCGAGGAGTGTATTGCCAGCGCTCATGCACCGCCAGACCGCGTCCCGTTGGTGGGTTTGCAGCCGCAGCGTCTCATTCATCCCCGGAAAGTCGAGATGCGAGCCGTCGAAAAGGCGGGGCCGAAGGTTGTTGTAGGTGTCGTTGTAAACTCGCACGAGCCGCTCTGTGCGCTCGGGATCGCGGAAGAGCCAGCCGCGAAACTGTTCCTTGATGAGTTTCTGTTTTTCGCGGGCCGCGAGCGTCTCCTGGGGATTCGTGACGCGTTCTTCGCGGCCACCGTCGCGGATCGTGTCGTAGATCACGGGCGTCTTCATGTTGAGCGCCAGTTCCAAGAGCCAGGGACCGGACGCGCGTGCCGTGCCAAAGTCGGCCGTCGCCGCGACGGTGCGTTCGGTGGCGTAGTCAGCGACGACACTCCAGACCGCGTCCTTCAACAGATGTCCGATTTGGATCGCCTCCTCAGTAACACCAAAGAGGTTGGCGGCGAACGCCTGGATGTCGCCCGCGGGAATCCAAGGAGCACCGAGGTTGGCATCGATGTCGCCGGGAAGCACGTCTTCCGGCTGCACGCGGCGAAGCGTTTCGGCGTTGCGGGTGTACGCCGGGCCGGCGTTCAACACCGCAGCAAGTTTGGCCCGCACGTTGCCGGAGAGATACGCGTCGGCCGTCTGCCATGCTTGCTGCTCCGGGTCATGGAACACGAGATCACCGAGCTCGGTCAGGACCTGGTCTTCGGGCTTACCGTAGAGCTTGGCGATGAGGGGCAATTCGACCGTGCCGCGCCGATCGAGCGATACCAGTAACCCCTCCTCGGCACTCCGTACCGACGTGACGGTCGGTTTTTTGCCGACCACATCCTTCCGCATGATGGCGGACTTGGCGGCCGTGCCCGATGCCTCGTCGTAGTCCTCCAGAGACATGACGAGCATCGCGTCCGGGTCTTCCCGGAATTTCACGAGATTAGGCAATCGACGAATGACCGTGCCGGCGGCAGTCTCGCTTGTCGACAACTTGTTGATCGGTCCGAAATTGATGACGAACCGGTCGTAGGCGTCGTTGAGCTGTCGCCGCGCTTCCGCACGGTCGGCCTCGGCCCAGCCTTCGTTTTGGGACTGCAACACCCGGCGAGCACGATCGCGTAGGTCGAGCAGACGGGCCATGCGGATGCCGACAAGCGGACCACTCGACCTCAGAACCGAACCGCCGTAGTTGATCGGCTCGGCCTGGCCGTTGACGACCTGGCAGATGGTACGGTCGTCGCGGACGAAAAAACTGCCCTCGGCGATGTGACGTTCGAGTAGTGGTGGCGTGATCGATGGAGCAGGTCGCTCTTGAAACAGCGATGCTGGCAATGGAGCAAATGCCGGCAGACGATTGATTGCGTCCTTGAGTTGGCTCGTCAAATCGCCATTGCCAGTGACGCTGTAGCCCTCGCCTCCATAGAGCGTGTCCTGTCGCGTCCAATCACCCAGCACCATCTCGGGATGGTTCAGGAAGTAGCGATTGATTGCGACCGCCACGCCCTCGATGGCCAAGGGAGCGACGCCAAGCCACTGCGGGTCGGCGTGATTTGGCGGTTCGTCGAGCGAGCGCTTGCGCATGAAGATGATGTCCGTCACGACGGCCGTACCTTCGAGCTTGAATGCATCGGAAGGAAGCCGGATCGCACCGACGAAATCCGCTTTGGCGGCCAGGTATTCGCGGAGGGCGGCGTTCTGCTTGTCGAGCGTGAAGTGTGTGGTGACGAGGGCCAGCACGCCATTGGGTTTGAGGGCGTCTATCGCCTTGGCGAAAAAGAAGTCGTGTAGCGACAATTTGCGGCCGCGGTACTCGAGCTTGACGTCGGCAAAGGGAACATTGCCGATGACACCATCGACGCTTTCATCGGGAAGACGCGTGTCGCGAAGGTTCTCGATGCGGATGTCTTGGTCGGGATGAAGGGCGCGGGCGATGCGGCCCGAGACGAGGTCCAACTCAACGCCGATGAAGCGGAGGCCTGGCTCGCCCAGGCTCATGAAGTTGCCCGTACCGCAACCGGGTTCCAGGATGGTGGCGTTTCCCGAAATTCCCATGCGACCAATCGCGTCGTGCATGGCCGCGATCACGATCGGGGACGTGTAAAAGGCGTTGAACGTGGTGCGTTTGGCGCTGTCGTATTCCTCGGTTGTCAGCAGCGACTTCAACGTGTCGCCGATGTCTTGCCACGCCGCGTCCTTGAAGCGGCCAGAAACCGGATGCGGGAAGATCGAAAGGGCGACGGGGCCGAAACCGGCGAAGCGGGCCAGCGTTTGCTTCTCTTCGAAAGTGGCCGCTCGCTGATCCATCTCGATGGATTTAAGGACGCGGATAGCGGCGAGGATGTCGCGAGCCTTGGCCTTTTCGCCGCTGGCGAAGGTGATTGGCACGATCGGATCGCGTCGGTCCGGAGACGTCGATTCGCTTGCTTCCGGGATTCGCGGAGCGGCCAGTGGGATGTCGGTATCGGGCTGGCAATCGGCAACGGAGTCGAACAATGTTCGCTCGTGTCGCAATGCTCTGACTGGAAAGCTGGAACCATTCCGTGGCACGGAGTTCACGTGACGCACAATGCTTTGCTGTTGCTCGACCGCGAGCCTGCCGTTGAGAGGTTGTCCGGTCGACCGCGCGGTCTCTTC
>JANLUE010000720.1:0-2881 GCA_031363325.1 Gemmataceae bacterium | reverse complement strand
AGATAGACCTGATTGCCGTACGCCGACGGCGAGCCCCAGCAGGAGTATTCGACTTTCTCCGTCCATACTTCGTTGCCGGTGGCGAGGTCGAGGCAGAACAGGCGATTCGTCTTGGAGCGCTGGCTCGTGCCGCTCGCGGCGAAGACACGGCCATTGTGGATCAACGGATTGCTATCGACGTGTAAGCCACCCCCCGCCGGGTATTGCCAGAGCTTCTGGCCCGACTTCGCGTCGAGCGCGTAAAGGCCGTCGTCCCCGGCGCCGAAGACCACTTTGCCGTCGGCGAAGGCGGGCGACGATTCCGTGTGGCTGCCGGTCGGGAAGTCCCAGACCTTTTTGCCCGTCGACGCATCTACGCAGTACATCTTGCTATCGCGATCGGTGTGATAGCCTTCGCCGAAGTAGAGTCGCCCGTCTGCGAAGATCGGCGTACAGAACAGCGGCTTCAAGTTTTCGTCATCGTCGAACTTCCAGAGGATGCCGCCGGACTTCGGGTCGAGCGCGTAGACGACACCGAATTGTGAGACAGGATTGGGCCGATGGTGCACCGCGACGTAGACGCGTTCCGGCGTCACGCAGGGGGTCGAAAGAATCTCCCCCTTGTCCGGCGGGTTGAAGACCCACAGCGGTTGCTCGTCGAGCCGCACGGTGGATTTGCCGGAGGCGCCGACCATCGCCGGCCCCGATGGGCCGGCCATGAGCGCGACGCCCGCGAGCCCGCACGCAAACGTGCCCGCCCACAGGCCAACGGTCTCGGCGGAGATTGGCACCGGCCGGGGTTCTTCATTGCGTGTCCGCAGCCAGAAGCTCACCACGAAATAGAAGCACGCGATGGTCGGCACCAGGAACAATGTCAACTCGAGCCACGGCGAGGTATCGAGCGGCTCCTTCAAGAGCTTCGCGATACCAATCCCGCCAACACAGAGGATTGCCACAATCGCCAATCCAATGCGGTCGGCGTAGCGCGGTTGAAACTCGTCGCTCTTGCCATCGCGAATCGCCCGACGATACCGATAGCCCGACCACAGGGCTCCAATTGCCGCAAGCGTCCCCCCGGCGAGCCAAGCCGAACTTGGCGTCCGGATGCCCGACCATTCGATCCACTTCGGGAAGAAGTTGTGGATTGCGATCAACAGGGAAATGAACCCGGCGATGGACAGGGCCGCCACCCAGCGTCGCATGAAGATCGCCGCCCCACCGAAGACGGCCGGGAACAACGCGGCGAGCGCGGCGATCAGGCCGAGGAAGGGGAGTTGGATGACGGCGAAGGGAAGCGCGTTCGTGCCGCGTTCGGGATCGTCGGGCGAGTACTGAGTACTGAGTACTGAGTACTCAGTACTCAGAGTCGGGGACCGGCTGATCGCCAACGGCTTCTTTTCCTCCGGCCCCTTCTTCAACACCGGCCCCAGGCCGGGGGCTTCCTTTTCGTCGTAGGCCGGCAGCTTGCCGCCCTTCAGGCCCGCCTTGATCGCGGTGAGAAGTTCGTCCGTCGTGCCCTTGAACGTCTTGCGGAAGTACGTTTCGCAGTGGGTGAAGCGCCAGCGCGTCACGTCCTTGCCGTCCTGCGCCTCGACCGTGCCATCCATGCGGAACCAGGTTCCGTTTGTGTAGGCCAGCGCGTCGATTCGTTTGCCGCGCCGCGAGATGAACAACACGACCGGCACGTCCTTGCCGAGTCGTTCGAGGAGGGCCGGCGGTTGCTTTTCGTCGATCGCTTCCTTGTCGCCAGTTAGATTCACCGGCACGCGATCGAACGCGAACTCGCCGCGGAGCACTTCGCCGGGCGTGAAGACGAGGCCGGGCTTCTCCGGAAGGAACTCGCCGACCTTGGCGGTCGCGATGACCGGCATGTCCTTGACGAGCTGTTCGAGCGTGACCGGGTTGGTGATCTTGGCCTGGGCAGCCGAGCCGACGAACAGAAGAGTCGAGAGACAAACCAGGCGCGTCATGCGGCAAATCCTCGCGGGCAGACCCATGATAGATGAGACGAGAGGGCGGGCAAAGAGTTCCGTATCAACCAACGACAACCGGTTCCGCTTCGACCTGGCGGCGCAGTTGTCCGCACGCCGCGTCGATCTCGGAACCCTTGCGTTTGCGGACTTTCACGCTAACGCCGGCTCGCTTCAAGGTCTCGATGAACGCGGCCTGGGCCTCGGTCGTTGGGCGGGCGTAGGGTAGGCCTTCGACGTCGTTGAACGGGATCAAGTTCACGTGCGCCTTGCGGCCCTGGAGGTGCGTCGCCAATTCGCGGGCCTCGCGCGGGCTGTCGTTCAATCCACCGAGCAGCACGTATTCGTACGTCACTTGTCGGCCGGTCGTCGCGAAGAAGTAGTCGGCGGCCGACAGGATGTCGGCGATGCCCGTCTTGTCATTGGTCGGGACGATGCGCGTACGCAGTAGGTCGTTCGGCGCGTGCAATGAAACCGCGAGGTGATACTGCTTGCCGAGCTCGGCGAGTCGGCGAATCTTGGCCGGCAGGCCGACAGTTGAAATCGTGATGTGCCGGGCCCCGATGCCCAGTCCTTCCTTGTGCCCCGCGACTTCCAGTGCTTCGATCAGATTCTCGAGGTTCGCGAGCGGCTCGCCCATTCCCATCACCACGATGTTCGAGAGTCGGCCATCAAGTGGCGTGAGGTTGCGCAAACGAACGAGTTGCTCGAGAATCTCGCCGGCCGTCAGGTTGCGAACGACGCCGTTCAGGCCGCTCGCGCAGAACACGCAACCCATGCCGCAACCCACCTGGGTGCTGATGCACGCGGTCCGTCGGGGCGGTTCCTGGATCAGCACGCATTCGATCGTCGGCCCGTCGGGCAAGCGAAGCAGAAGTTTGTGCGTGTCGTCGCTGGCCCTCAGGTGTCGTTCGACGCGCGTGGCGAGCGGA
>JANLUE010000706.1:0-2836 GCA_031363325.1 Gemmataceae bacterium | reverse complement strand
GAAGAGACGGCCCTGCACTTCCGCGACATTCGCGTGACCGAGATTCAGAAGATGGAAGATCGGAGGTCCGGTGGCAGCACCAAATTCGCGGCATCCGACCACGCGGCAGACGCGTGGGATGCTGTCGATTTGGCCGATCTCGCGCCACTGGCCGAGTGGGTCAAATCGCAAATTTCGGGCGAGAGCGAAACGTCCAGTATCCCCTCCGACCGGCCAGTTCAACATGACTATGAGTCGCTATTCGAAAGCGAGACGGTGTACTTTGGCAAATCACGCCGCTTGCACGTCGGCTTTTCCAACAAAGATTCCGCAGCGTTGGCAGCTCGGATGGCCTCGCTCGGAGTGACCGGCGATGTCTCGGTTCCCAAGAGTAAGGTCAAGTCTGTAAAAGTGCTCGAAGCCTTGAATGCACGGCACGCCGAGGCGACCAAACGGCTACGCGAGTTGGCCGCCAGTCGTAGTGCAAACAACGACACCCAAGAGCAAGTCTTCAACTTGTTGGAGCGCTGGTACGTCGTTGGCAAGCCAGCTTCGGCGAGGCAGGCGCAGCCCGCCGTTAGAAATGAAGAACTATTGGAGGAGATGCCCCCCCCCGATATCGAAGCAGCCATCGCCGATGTCGAACAGCTAGACGAGGCCGGACTCCGGCAGGCCGCCGAAGACGTGTTGTCCGTCGCGGAAGTTCGCCGTCTGGAATCGCTGAGTCGGAAGGCTCAAAATGAAGGATTGAGCGCGGCCGAGGACAAGGAACAAAGCGAACTATCGCATCGTTACGAGAAGGCCCTCGTTGTGCGCGCGACGGCGCTCGCGGAGTTGCACAAGCGGGGAGTGGAAGTCGTTGACTTTATTGCCCCATGAGCCGAACTCACATTCCCATCGCCCTCCGTCGGCAGGTCGAGGCTGACGCTCGACATCGGTGTGGATATTGCCTGTGTCCGGTCGACCTCGTCGGCATGGAAATGCTGGTCGATCACCTCTTGCCCGAGTCGCGGGGTGGCCGGACCGTTCGTAGCAACCTGTGGCTCGCGTGCAACAAGTGCAACGAATTCAAGTCGGACCACACACATTCTGAAGATCCCGACACTGGTCGCATCGTGCGCCTCTTCAATCCACGCCGCCAGAAATGGACCAAACATTTTCGTTGGATCGATGAAGGACGGAGGATCGAAGGGATCACCCCGGTTGGTCGAGCAACCGTCGCGAAGTTGAAGTTGAATCGCGCGGTGCGGGTCATTGCCCGCGAAAACTGGATGCGGATCGGCAAGCATCCCCCTCGCGACTAACTCGAAAGCCGCCGAAGCGAAGCGATCCGCAGGCGATGCCCTGAGGATTGTTCCAACGAAAAATCGTCCGCCAGCTTGCGAAATACGAGGCGCGGCATTATCCCTTTGGTTGTTTGCAGAAGGCACGCCCACGCTTCCGAGTCGTCGCCATGTCCAAGTGCACAAGATCCCGTCGAACCCCGAGGAACTCGGCGTATGAATCGCCCCGCCGGGCGGTTGTGCGCGGTTCAAAATACGCTGTACAGTTCGCGAATGGCTACCTTGAGATTTTCAATAACCACTACAAAACGAGGCGCCACCACCTCCGTTCGGAGGGCCCGGTGAACCAAAAAGCTCTGGCTTTCCCCGTCGAAACTGGGAAAAAACACGATCGGAGACTGCTCGGCGTGATGGCCCGCACCGACTTCAATGAAGGCGACTTTTACGCCTTGAAGGAGGCAAAAACCGGGCATTTGGCCCCGCCGGCGCGGCAATCGGGGCCAATTTCGACCCAAAATCGAGCAAATCGCCGGCCGTGGGATGCCTCGCATCGCCTCGACGCTGCCCGCGATAGCGTCATCAACCGGAAGGTCGACAAGTTAATACGTCAGTGTTACTTCGAGGAACGCGGCACCAAGAACGGTGCGGTCGCCGCGGAAGCGGTCGTACAGATTGCGGAAGCCGCTCGAGGGGACCAGGGCCGAGGCGCCGAAGAGGATGATCACGTTGTTTGTGAGCAGCGGCCGATACTCGAAGCCGCTGCTGAGATCGACGCCGATCTCGCGGTCGAGTCGGCCCTGAAATGTGAACTGCTCCAACACGGCCGTCTTGTCGAACCACAGGAAGTTCGCGTTGTTGATCATTCGCAAGCGCGGCGTGATGTCCATGTCGACGCCCGCGTTCACGAGCCACAGGCCGGGGTTCACGAAGTTGCTTTGGCCCTGAATCTTGCTCGAACGCAAATCCGGGACGAGACTGTTGCGTTGCGAGATGGCCCCACCGAACAGTGGAATCTGTTGGCGTTGCCAGAAGCTAAACTCGCCGCCCGCGAAGTTGGGGTTGTCGAGAATCGTGTCGAACCCGTTGGCCCGGCCATCGTTGATGTTGCCATCGCCCGACGCGTAGAACCCGCTGATCCGAAATCGAGCCCAGTCGCGATCGTAGCTCAGTTCCAGGGCCGCCATCTTGCCGTTGATCGTCTGCGGTCGACCGGCCAGCGGGTTCATGCTGTCGCGACCGAGCGCCCAGTAGAACGCGTGCGAAATGTTGTACCGGTCGATGTGGCCATCGCCGGCGAAGCCGAGATACGCGGCCTGCACCCGGTGCGGCTGAAACGTTCCCGTCGGGTCCGGGCGGACCAGAAACTTGCTGCGGTCGAACAGGAAGTCCGGCCCGTCCTCGTTGTAATGAGCGCTCACCGCGGCCGTGTAGCCGGGGAAGTAGAGGCCATCGACCGGGTTCGCGGGCGCCTGGAACCAGCGGTCGCCGGTGCCGCTCAGCCGAATGCCAAAGTTGACGCCGTTGCGGGCCATGACTGTGACCATGCTGCTGCCGGGTACGCCATGCGCCGCGTC
>JANLUE010000683.1:0-2599 GCA_031363325.1 Gemmataceae bacterium | reverse complement strand
CAGGACGCCGAGCGTCACCAGCGAGACTTTGCGAACCGCCTGTGCGAAGCAGATTAACGGCAAAGTCGTGACGACACCAGACAGGGCGATCATCACATCGAGTTGTCGCCCCTTCGTGCCGAACGTCATGCCGACGGTCGCGTCCCAAACGATTAGAAATCCGAGGGCGATCGGCGCGAGCAGAAACGATTCGACGCTCAGGCCGATCACGCCATCGACCGGGACGAGTTTCCGCACGATGCCGTAAAGCGCGAACGAAAACGCCAGCGTGAGCCCGATCCACGGGAACAGCCCCAGGCTGACGGCCATATAGACGACGCCAATCCCCGCGATCCCAAGAGCCACGACCTGGGCGGCCCGGATGCGTTCGTGAAACACGACGACTCCCGCGAACGCGTTCACGAGTGGCAAGATGAAGTAGCCAAGGCTCGATTGCGTGACCTGATCGGTCGTCGCGCTGTAGACGTAAACGAGCCAGTTGCCAGCGACCAAGTAGGCGCTCGCGAGGAGCATGAGGAGCGTCTTACGCGAGCGGAAGACGGCGCGAATCTCGGTCCAACGACGGAACAGCGACAGGACAACGCTGAGCAGGACAGCCGAAAAGAGAATGCGATGGGCGACGATCTCCCACGGCGGGCATGCGCGGATGGTGTTGAAGTAGAGCGGCACGAGGCCCCACAGCCCATAGGCCGCCAGCCCGTACAGCAAACCGACCCGCGTGGCCGACCGCGAATCCACCCCTTGCCTCCGTTCGGGAAATGCAAGGAGGGAAGGATAACGAAACAGGTTCGGTGGGGCGAGCAAATGGCCCAAGGTTCAATCGGTCACTCCGTTGAGATTCACGGAATCGACCGACAACTGGTGGGAGGCAAAACGATCTGCCGCAACGCGCGAACGGTTGGTACGTCGCGGTGTTCTCCCTCTGGATCGAATAGGACGGCCTTCATCCCAACCGCGACCGCTCCCTCGTAGTCGTTTCGACGATCGTCGCCGACGTACAGAATCGCTTCCGGCGGCTGGCCGGCCACGCGGGCGACTTCGGCGAAAAACTCGCGGGCCGGCTTGCGCCAGCCGACTTGTGAACTGATCACGCAGTGATCCGCGAGGGGCCGAAGCTCCGGGAACGCGGTCACCAGCGAAAGCAGCCGCGCATCGAAGTTCGAGGCCAGCCCGACCGTGAGGCCTCGCCCGACCATCAAGTCGGACAATTCGGCAAGCTCTCCCGTCAAAGTCCAGGCGCGCGGATCTTCGAACCAATTCCACAATTCTGCGAAGCAAGCTTCGTGGTCAGCCCCCGGGAGTACTTCGCGGACGATCGTCCGCCACCGTTCCCGTTCGCGTGCCTCGTCGGTCCGCCACCCGGCGGCGTGGTCGATTCGCTCCTGACGCAGAAACGCCTCGCGTAGTGGCCCCCGGACATCGGCCTCGGTCAGGTTGGCCCCGTGTCGATTGGCGAATTCGGCATACGTCCGACTCACGGCTGGCGTCGGGAAGAGCAACGTGCCGACGACATCGAAGAACACGGCGCGAATCGAGGGGTCGAGCATTGTTCACGTCCCGGAAATTCGTCGCTTGAAGAACCCCACGATGCCGACGGTCTTGCCGGCCGACCAAAAGACGCTCGGCCGAATGATCGACTCGGTGCCGACGAGCTCCCAGCCTTCGGCTCCGTAGCGGTCGAAATGCTCGTTCAGGTCGGCCGGCAGGCCGGTACTCGTCCACCGTTCGGCGTTGACGTGGATGAGCTTGTACTCCCAGCGCTCGGGCATTGGAGTTACCAATTGTGTGGTCGGGCGAGTGAAGAGATGATACCGCGCGGCGTTCGGAGAACTTGCCAGCCGCCTCGCGTGTCCACATGATGGAAGGTAAGGTCGACGACCGTCCGCGGTCGGGCCTCGGAGAGGTGGCTGAGTGGTCGAAAGCACCGCTTTGCTAAAGCGGCGTAGGAGTAAAATCTTACCGCGGGTTCGAATCCCGCCCTCTCCGCTTCGCAGTGACTGAATTGCGAGAAACCGGGTTTTCGTCATTTCAACCAAGGTTTTTCGAGCCACACCAAGACACGGCAATGCCTGTCGAAGCTGAGGCTGATACTCCAAGTGCTTTTCCGAATAGTAGGGCAGTTCGAAAGTACGTTTCCCAACTTCATAGCATCCCGGCAGCTTTGGCTGCTTGGGGTATGTCGTTTCTGGGCACGATCGAAACCAACCTCGATCTGAGGCGCAAGTAGTGATCCTCGTGGAGGGATCAAACAATTCTTCACGCGCACGCGTGGGTCAGCTCCAACGATTTGAACTGCAGCTTGTCGAGACATCTGAATGGGGGCTTTCCCATGGTCCCGTCGTTGCAAAAATCCGGCGGCAAAGGCTGGACGCGAGACAAGCTCGAATGAGTGCGGAATTACCTCGTGGCGTACAGCACGATCATGCGGAAGGGGCCCTATGACTATGCCGACATCGACGGATTCGCGGGCACCGGCTATCAACCATCAGGTTGATAGTGCCACCCATTACCGGGTCGTGTCGCAGCCCTTCAGGCTGCACACCTGGGGTGGGACGCTGACCCAGGGCGGCGTCGGCTACGCCGACTTGCCCTGGGCTGA